>NZ_AHVZ01000021.1:0-61818 GCF_000247495.1 Psychrobacter sp. PAMC 21119
ATTGTATCTAAATGGGCTAAAAATGGCTAAATTTTGTCAAACATCGTCAAATAGCTGATTAATATCACGATATTATTTGCGCTATTTTCCTCGTTTGACTGCAATTTATCTCATTTTTATGACCATTTTTAAAATGAGAACACGCCCTAGATTAACGACATTTTTATCTATTTTACTTTTTCAAAATTTTATCAATCCGGCACATCATAACGGGCTTTTTCGGGATTAAGACCGAATGAATACACAAAGGTCGCAACGAGGCTGTTTATAATGATGAACGGGAAATCGATAGCGGTATGTCCAAGCACGTAGCGACCGATGAGCCATGAGACAATCAGCATAACAATAAAGAACCCGCCCAAATACGCCAAGATAGCTGGATGCTTAAGATTGTAAGGCTGCTCAGGTTCAGGTTTTTTGTTTAATACATAGGTTCTTATCGCCCAACCAGCCGCATAAGAAAATCCACCCAACACCACATAACTAAAAAAATTCATATTACCTGACTCTAATGACTTAACTACTTATGAGAAAAGACTACTTATAAGAATAGACTGCTTATAACAAAAGATTGTTTATAATCGATGACCTATGCTTAGCTGCCTGTACCGACATTATCAATAATAATATTGGCATGCGGATTGGCTAAAATATCAGTATTAACGTCATCACACTCTACGCGATAGATAGTATTGGCACCGCGATAAATATACGACAAATACTCACTGTCCAGTAGCGGATCGATATTGGCATAGACAGGCTTCACATGAGCCAGTACCAGCACTCTATCGGGACGGCCAATGACAGCGTCAACATTATCAGGATCTATAGAGAAAAACGTGGGTATCTCGCTACTTTCGAGCACTTCTAACGGCTCGGCGTCATCCCAGACGCGCCCGCTACTTGCCGGCTCTTTCATTTGCATCATCCATGTGCCACCCTGCTGACTGACTTTTATTTGCGCAGGCTCATCATGACTGACCGTATAGCAGCCTTCAAAGACAGACAGATCTGCTGCCGCTTCAACTACGTCGGTATCGGCTTGGGTGCTAGTATCATTGCAAGCGCTCAACAGTAACGCGCTACTCGCAGTGATACTGACCATCAACAGCGTCAATCTTTTATAAAAAACGTTTGAGCGTAAGGACATAATAGGGTTATCCTGCATTCGTGCATTAAAACTTTTAGGAAGATAAGAAGAAAGCTGTCGTTAATCAGTGCCGTTCGTGAGTTATGAGGAAAAAGTAGCCACTGAAACTGCCCTTTAAATGACTATTCACGCTACTTTAGGATGTTAGTAGTCTGATACTCATGCCGTCAGGGGCTCGTTTCCTTATAACAATTCTGCCTATTTTAACAGAAAACGGAAGGCGTACTATTATGATATGTGGTTTTGCGATTTTGTGCATTACGATTGCCCATATCAACGATAGATTTGTTATACTCAAACGCATTTGAATGATGCGCCACCACTGTTTTGATGGCGCTCGAAAAACCGCTTAATTCTATTCTACGTTAATCACTTATTAGGTCATACATTTTTTATGTCAGACAATCGCACTTCTACGCCACATAGCCATAAAGACCACGCGATTGATCCGTTGGCCGCCAAAACAAATACCACGGTGGCCTACACTGATGGCGCCTGTAAAGGCAATCCGGGTGCTGGTGGTTGGGGCGCACACTTGATATTTAGTGATGGGCACACGCAGGATTTATATGGCGGCACGAAAGAAACCACCAATAATCGCATGGAGTTAATGGGTGCGATACAAGCATTGACCCATAGCCCGCATGAGCACAATCTCGAGATTTGGACAGACTCCAGCTATGTCAAAAAAGGCATTACTGAATGGATTGAAGGCTGGAAAAAACGAGGCTGGAAAACAGCCAGTAAAAAACCCGTTGCCAATCAAGACCTTTGGCAACAATTAGACGCGTTATGCCAACAGCGCGACGTTGACTGGCATTGGGTGAAGGGTCACGCTGGACATGCAGGTAATGAAAAAGCGGACGAGCTGGCAAACTTAGGCGTGACGTCCAGCAGTGAAGGTTTATCGACAAGAGATGCGCAAGAAATGGCTAAAAAAAAAGAGCCAATAATGCCTAATGAATCGCAAAACACCTCTAATCAAAGCGCCTCTAATAATGATGACTGGCTAAAATATGATCCGTTAGGTCTTGATATGGATGACGAGCTTGACGAAGAAGTGCTCGATTATGAGGCCCTCGATGATGAAGCATTCGACAACCCTCTATTAGACGAACAAAGCCATGACAATGCTAGCAAACCAATGAGTACCACAGACATGCCAGAAGCCCAGACGATGACGACTGACACCATAATGAATAATGACAATCCAGATACGCCGACTGATGAGCCAAAATTTGACGGTGACACCAGCCGTGCCAATCCATATTTTAAGCCATTGCTACCCAAGCCAGTAAACCGTCACCAATCTGATCGTCAGCTGATTATGGATACCGAGACCACAGGACTTGATGCCCTAAAAGGCGATCGTATCGTCGAAGTCGGTATCGTTGAGATGGTTGGGCGTAAATTTACCGGTGAAAAGCTACACGTCTATATCAATCCGCAGCGCGGTATGGATGAGGAAGTTATTCGTATTCATGGTATCTCAGAAGCGTTTTTGGCTGATAAACCGACCTTTGATCAAGTTGCTCAGTCCTTGTACGACTTTATGGATGGTGCCGAAATCATCGCTCATAATGCCACCTTTGATATGAACTTCTTAAATATGGAGTTTGCTAAAGTTGGGATGAATGACTTTGCACAACGGGTAAAAGTCACTGACTCGCTAGTCATGGCCAAGCAACAATATCCAGGGCAAAAAAACACCCTAGATGCCCTCGTGCGCCGCTTAGATGTCGGTAAACAAGACCGTACATTCCATGGAGCATTATTGGACTCCGAGATTTTAGCCGAAGTCTATCTGGCGATGACTGGTGGACAAGTCACCCTCGCTATCGAAGAAGACTCTCAAGCAGACGGTGGACAGACAGCGCATGCTCACTTTGCCAATTTGGCCTCTTTATTACTAGCATCACCCACTGATGAGACGGCCAATCAGAGTTGGTATAGCGAGTTAGCCGAAGAATATTCTGAATTAAAAGCCAACATATAGCATGTGATTAAAATAACCTTTTATACTGACATTTGGATACTGTATAGTTTTGATTATCATCATGAGCGTTATCGGTTACTCATAAACGCCTGTTAAATCATCGTCTAAATGATCGCTATTTTCATCAGTACGTTATGGAAAAATAACTATGAACCAGTCTACACAAATGAAATTAACTGCCCCAACGCTTAGTGTTACTGACTTTAACCTGCCATCGCTACATCTGTTGCATGATGAAATTATCGTCACCCTTAAAGACACTGAGATTCATCTGAGCGAATTTAACGATGACAATAGTCAATCTCCTTTATTATTAGACTCTATTACTGTGCTAAAGCAGCTGTCTTGTATTTTTGAATTGATTTCTTTGGTTGGTGCAGAAGTGTTAAATACCGCCATCGTCAATGGCTTACAGCGCCTTTATAACAGTGGTGATAATAACGATACTGCGTTGATTATGGATCTGTCAGAAGCCATCATGACTCTGGATCGTTATGTGGAATTTGTGCTATTGACTGAGTCAGTAGAGCCAACTTTGCTATTACCTATCATTAATAAGCTTAATGCTCATGGACAGCTCGCGCCTATCGAAGCAGACTATTTTGCGACATTTGGTAGTAGCAGTGTCATTATTGCCAACCCTGAAAAAAACTTTCAGCCCTTGCACGAGCTTAACCTCGACAGTGAGCTGCTGACCTATGCCTATCGTAGTGGTCTTGGGATTGCACTGCTCAATCAAGATGGCGTAGTGAGCCAAGATGCTCAACAAAATCTAGATGCCATGAGTGCTGCATGTGCGTTGATAGCCGCTCATAGCAACAGTCTATTCTGGCAAGCCGCTACTGCTGCGGTCACTGATCTTGCGACCATTTTGCCACTTAACCTCAGCCAGAAGCATACGCTCATTTATCTAGAGCAGCAGTTCCAAAGCTATCTACCCATCATGGACACGCGTTTTGCTGATTTAGTCAGTTTTGCTTGTCAGCGCGATAACGAAGCAGCAAAACTGCTGCGTGAACAATATGCGTCCAATCAATTAGAAGGCCCACAGCGCGAGCAAATGAAGCGCTTTTTATTCGGTCCTAATCGTGCGCTAACGGATACGTTGAACGCTATTATTCAAACGCAAATCAATACGATTAAAGAAGATGTCGATAGCTATGCACGCGGTGATTCACTCAATCCTGCTGATATGCAAACAGCACAAATTATCGAGCAGTTGACGGTACTGGGTTCAGCATTACGCTTGTTGGGACTGTCAAATGCGGCGACCAGCCTGAATGCAGCAGCAGATGCAGTAAGCAAATGGCGCACACCCTCACCTGAAGATTTTGATTATCTACTATTGGCATTAATGCATGCTGAAAACGCTACTATCGCCATGGCTGAGATGCATACCCCAGGGGCGATCTACTTGCCACTCAATAACCCCCATATCTCGTTGCATCAGCTCAATACAGCTTATGATACTTTAATACAAGAAAGTCGTACTGCCATTGCTAGTGCCGAGCAAGCGATTAACGATTACTTATCTGAGCCTGAGCGCGATATGCTCAACATTCAAAACATACCTGAAATGCTACGTCAAGTAGCAGGCGCGGTACGCTTTTTACAACTGCTAACACCGGCCAGTATGCTGAGTCAATTGGCCAACTATATACAGCAACGTATCGAAAGTGGCAATCGCATCGATGACAGCACCTTAGCTTATATCGCTGACGTTATTATGGCTGTTGATCATCATTTAGATGGTTTTGAGCACAACCGTCCAGTGAGTAAACAAGCGCTTAATGTCGGTCAAAGAAGCTTAAGCCAATTACTTGCCGCTTAATGATTTTAGCGGTATCTGTGCTGACGAGTGATTTAAAACTTTTATTTTAAACAAGTTCGTATCTCATTTGCTACGTACTTGATTTAGACCGTTTGGAAACCTGCTTATGACTCGCGCTTTTGTATTTAGTGATGATACCTTACTCTGCCATCAAACGATCAATGGCTGGTGGCCATTGCACATCCAACTACCACCGTTCAATATCAGTAAAAATAACAGTGACAGTAACAGTGACAAAGAGCTACAGCCTACCTATCAGATAGGCAACGTAGCACTACTCGAAAGCCTAGCACCAAGTCACTGGCAGTCTGAGGCTAATGATAGTATCAATGATGGTACAGAGAGTTTGGTTGCGACTGAGTCTAATTCTAGAACTACCGAGGACGCTGCCACTTTCACTGCGCAAGCAGCCAATGCCATCACGTATGATTATGCAGTAGCGCATGATATCGCATTGCCTATTATTGCAGAGGGCAGCGGGAACGCTTTTGTGCCGTATCGACAGCTTATCACGCAGTTACCTGCCGCCTTATCAGCTCAGATTAGCCAAGCCATACAGCTGTTACGCTGGCAGACAGATACGCAGTTTTGTAGTCGCTGCGCATCCCCAGTCGTTCATGCCACAGCAGATGAGCGCGCCATGGTCTGTCCAGTATGCCGATTACGCCAATACCCCCGTGTCCAGCCTTGCGTCATCACGGCTATCACTCGACCGAACCCTCAAACCGGTGAAATGCAAATTCTGCTCGCCCATCATCACCGCTATGGAGAACAAAAGCGCCCCCTAATGTACGGCTTGATTGCAGGTTTTGTAGAAGTGGGTGAAAGTCTAGAGCATGCGGTAGTGCGAGAAGTAGCAGAAGAGGTGAATATTAGCCTATCAGATATTCGCTATGTCAGCAGTCAGCCATGGCCATTTCCTTCTAATTTAATGCTTGGCTTTCGCGCTTCTTATGCGGCTGGCGATATTGTAATACAAGAAGATGAGCTGTCACACGCCGATTTTTTTGACCTCTCTAATCTGCCCAAAATACCGTTTAAGGGCAGCATTGCCTACGAGCTGATCGCCCAGATTGCCCATGAACAAGGCATCGCACTATAGTAGATTGGTTATCTACTATAATACAAGCGCCTCACTTTAATGTCTCTATCCATGTTAATAACGCCAGTCTTGATGACCGATGTTAAGGTTTTTAATTAAATGCAAAGCAGTAGTAATATTCGTCTAATCAATCTACCCATACTGTTCGATACCTTGAATATCGAAACATTGCCTGCTGATATGCAAGCAAAAATTGCCCTTATTGATGCCTGTCTGCCGCAGACGCAGTGCGGTCTGTGTGAACATCCAGACGGTTGCCTGCCTTATGCTACCGCTATTGTAGTAGATAACGAGCCGTATAATAAATGTGTGCCGGGCGGTCAACCTGTTACCGATGCTATTGCGCAAATCGTGACTCTTGACAGTGATGAAACAACCTTCAAAGCCGCGCCATCTCAGTGGCCGATAGACGCCACATCGACGCGACCGACCGAGGTACGCGCCGTCATCCGTGAAGATGACTGTATCGGCTGTACTAAATGTATACCCGCCTGCCCCGTCGATGCTATCGTTGGTACTGGCAAGCACATGCACACTATCTTTACGGACTTGTGCACGGGCTGTGAGCTTTGTATCGCACCTTGCCCAGTTGATTGCATTGATTTGGTCACGATTGAGCGCGAGCTGTCTATCTCTGAGCGCGAGGCAGAACAAGAAGACTTAAGGCAGCGCTATCATACTCATCTTAGACGCGTCACCGAGCAGCTTGCTGATAGCAGCAATAGTAGACCGGTGGTCAGCATGGTAGAAGCAAAGCTGAATAATGCCGCCAGTCAATCGCTGAATATCAGCGAAGCACAAGCAAAAAACACCATTGCAGCAGCCAAGCTACGCAGTAAAATCAAAAAGCTAGAAAAACAATTAAGTGCTCGTCCAAATGAGAGCAAACAAACGGATCTTGACGCATTGCAAGCCGAACTTGCGCAGCTATGACCATTTTATAAATACGTGCGTTATATAGTGGCTTCACGTTAAAAATGTTCAACAGACCCTAGACTAATTAATGGTAAAAATACCATGAGTAAAACCGTCAAGCACAAAACTGCCGATACCCCACCATCGCGGCGCATGCCCAATCGTGACGTCCGTCCATTCTTTGAAAAGTTGGCAGCGACGATTGATGAGCCAGTGACGGAATTACATTATAAAAGTAATTTTGAGCTATTGATTGCAGTCATCTTATCTGCGCAAGCGACGGATGTGAGTGTCAATATTGCCACCCAGAAATTATATCCAGTGGCGAATACCCCTGAAGCAATCTTGGCATTGGGTGAAGAGGGTTTAAAGTCCTATATAAAAAATATTGGCTTATATAATGCCAAAGCTAAAAACGTCATTAAAACCTGCCAAGATTTGATTGAGAAGTTTGATAGTACCGTCCCTGATAATCGTAAGGACTTAGAATCGCTCGCTGGCGTTGGACGCAAAACCGCCAATGTGGTCTTAAATACTGCTTTTGGGCAGCCAACTATGGCAGTCGATACGCATATCTTTCGCGTGGGCAATCGTACTGGCCTTGCCACGGGCAAAAACGTGTTAATCGTTGAAAAAAAGCTGGTCGAACGTATCCCAGACGACTTTATCGTAGATGCGCATCATTATCTGATTTTGCATGGCCGCTATACCTGCCAAGCTCGTACACCCAAATGCGGTGCTTGTCCTGTCTATGACGAATGTATGTTTAAGGACAAAGCCAAGTTTTTGGAATTGTAGTTTTAAGGATTATAGTTTTAAGGACTGTAGCTTTCAGAATTACAGCTTTCAGAATTACAAGCACTCTTTATTTAGAATTGAGGAAGCCCAATGCATACGCTAACCGCCCTACTATTTGACGATTTTGAGACCTTGGATCTGTTTGGACCTATCGAGATGTTTGGCTGCTTGCCTGAGCATTATCGTCTGCAATTTGCCTCGCTGAGTGGTGGTATCATTCACAGTAAACATGGCGTTGCGATGCAAACGGTCGCTGTCACAGAATTGGCGTATCAGACTGATATTGTATTGATGGTTGGCGGAATGGGTACTCGCCAGCAGATCAATCATAGACCGTTTTTGCAGGCGCTTACCACACTGGTTGAACACGCTGATTGGGCGCTTAGCGTTTGTACGGGTAGTGCATTATTGGCTAAAGCTGGTGTTTTGGATGGTAAGCGTGCAACGTCTAATAAGCTCTCATGGCAATGGGTAATAACGCAGTCTGATAAAGTTGATTGGGTAGAGCAAGCGCGCTGGGTCATCGATGGCAAGTTTTATACTTCTTCAGGGGTTAGTGCTGGCATGGATATGGCGCTTGGCTTTATCGCTGACAGACATGACATAGAGACGGCTCGTCAGATCGCTAACTATACTGAATATCGCTGGCAAGAAAATAGCGATATTGATGACTTTTACCATGGTTAATCCAATCCATGCCCAGTTACTTCATAATACTATCCATCGCTAGAGTTTTAACTCGATTCACGGTAAAATGTCATAATTTTTTGATTCAATTTTGCCTTATTTTTCCGTTAACATTTAATCCTGACTGAGTTTATAGATTACAGTCCTTGCCATTAAGCGATCCAACTATGCGTGAATACAACTTATTTACCTCAGAATCTGTGAGCGAAGGCCATCCTGATAAAATGGCTGACCAAATCTCAGATGCTATTCTTGATGCCATCTTACGTGAAGATCTCCATGCCCGCGTTGCCTGCGAAACCTTGGTTAAAACAGGTGCCGTGATATTGGCTGGTGAAGTGACCACAACGGCAAATATCGACGTCGAACGTATCGTGCGTGATACTGTCAACGGTATCGGTTATCATCATTCTGACTTGGGTTTTGATGGCGAGACGTGTGCGGTTATTAACATGCTGGGTAAGCAATCTCCAGAAATTGCCCAAGGTGTCGATCGTAGCGATCCTGAAGAGCAAGGTGCAGGCGATCAAGGCTTGATGTTTGGCTACGCCAGCAACGAGACTGAAGTATTGATGCCAGCCGCTATTGAATATGCTCATCGCTTGATGGAGCGTCAGTCTGAGCTACGCCGCGCTGGCGATCTGCCATGGTTGCGTCCCGATGCCAAGGCGCAAGTTACCCTAAAATATGATGGCACTCGTCCCGTTGCTATCGATGCTGTCGTCCTATCGACCCAGCATGATCCCAGTATCTCGCAAGCAGATTTGCAAGAAGCGATTATGGAATCTATCATCAAGCAAGTATTGCCAGCAGACCTACTGCATGCTGGCACACGCTACCACATCAATCCCACGGGCAAATTTGTCATTGGTGGGCCGGTTGGTGACGCTGGATTGACGGGTCGTAAAATCATCGTTGATACTTATGGCGGCATGGCACGTCATGGCGGCGGTGCCTTTAGTGGCAAAGACCCTTCAAAAGTAGATCGCAGCGCTGCTTATGCTGTGCGTTATGTTGCCAAAAACATCGTCGCTGCTGGGCTGGCTGACCGCTGTGAAGTGCAAGTGAGCTATGCCATTGGGGTCGCTGAACCGACATCTATCTCGGTCAACACCTTTGGTACCAGCAACATCAGCCATGACGAGATCATTCGCCTGATTCGTACCCATTTTGATCTGCGCCCTTATGGCATTACCCGTATGCTGAACTTATTGCAACCTATGTATCAGCAGACTGCGACGTTTGGGCATTTTGGTCGTCCTGGCTCTGAAACTGCCTTTACGTGGGAAAAAACGGACAAAGCTGAAATCTTAAAAGCAGACGCAGGCTTGTAAAAATACCACGTTATGTCCCTTAGTCTCTTACAAACAGACCGTCTCTATAAATCCAAAATTACCGATACTTATTAGGAATCGCTTATGTCTCAAGACAATATTCAAGACAGCAACACTCAAGACAGCAACATTCAAGACAACAATGTTGATGCTAGCGTTGAAATCACCCCTGAAATGCAGGCGTTTTATCAACGTGCCGATGCCATCATTGGTATCGCCAACAGTCAGTTGGGTTCTGATGCTCATTCAGGTCAAGTAGGCGCGTCTTTGTTGTATGCTGCCGCACGTTATAGCGCGTCAGTTGCTTCTATTGGCTTTGTAAAGGGTGATGATTTTGCCAAAGAAAAAGACGATATCGTTGAGTTCTACGTCAAACAGTATCGCCAAATGCTAAGCGACAACTTAACCGATTATGCACAAAACTTTGATAAATACGTACAATTGAACCAAGATGATAAAGTCGCTAAATAAGTCTTTTTAAACACTTAAAGCATAGCAATTATGCTTTATGGCAGGCTTAAAGATCATTAGACATTAAACCCAAGCCTAATTGTAGGCTTGGGTTTTTTATTAACCCTGAATAGTTAAGCATGCAGTCCATTCAATTTAAAAGAAATACAAGGCGACCGAGTGTAGATGTAATTACTTCAAGCGAGGTTAATACTATCACTCTTTTATATAGTCAAAATACCCCAAAAACGCTGCGATACTGCTGATATTAATTTTTTGTAGCTTCTGCCTGCACAGGCACAGCAAGCAAGCAAGCAAGCAAGCAAAAAAATTGATATCAGCATTGCGTGATGTATCGATATTACTTTTCACTGACTATAGTGGATTGACTATAGTCTTGGATGCTGGTTATCGACCATAGCATTAAAGCCTGTGCATATATTGAGCACAACATAAAAAAGGACATGATATCGCTATCATGTCCTTTTCGTTTAATACAAATATTACGTTCAGTCTACTACTCAGCAGCGATAGCGATCATCTCAACTAATAGCTCAGGACGTGCTAGTGCTGACTCGCCACAAGCACGGGCTGGAGGCTGAATGCCTTCAAACCATTTATCATAGACTTCATTCATAGCAGCAAAATCTGCCATGTCTTTGATCCAAACCGTCACTGATAGTAATTTTGATTTATCGCTACCGACTTCTTCTAGCAGCGTTTGGATCTTTTCTAAACACGTCAAAGTTTGTGCTTTGATATCGTCTTCTGTATTGCCCACTTGACCACATAAATATACGGTCTGGTTGTGGACGACAATTCTGCTCATGCGTTGAGTGCTGTGTAGTTTTTTGATCATTTTATATCCCTTCAAATTATTGATTTAAGTCTGTGCTAAATCTATCAAATGCACTTTTATTTCGAAAAACGCTGGGCGCTAAATGGCGCAACATCTACCAATAATGGCTTGTCATGAATCATCTCTTCAACGAGACGCCCTGTCATAGGCCCTAAAGTAAAACCTTGATGACTGTGACCAAACGCAAACCATAATTTGTCATGCTTATCCGCAGGACCAATAACTGGCTTCATATCTGGCATACAAGGACGTGATCCTGCCCAAGCTTCAGATTCTACCGCGTCTTCTAATGGTAAGATTTTGCGAGCTAGCTTCAATACGGTTTTTAATTGGCCAAAATTCTTTGGCGCATCCATAGTGGTCATCTCAGCACCAGTCGTGATACGGATACCTTGCTGCATTGGACCCATCACAAAGCCTTTGTCCATATCGAACATGCTGTGATTGATGGTGTTTTTTTCCGTCACTTTGAAATGCTGATGATAACCACGCATTGGGAACAATGGCAGATTATAACCAAGCGGTTTAATCAAGTCGTTCGACCAAGGACCCGCGGCGATGACCAATTTATCACTATAATACGTATCGTTATCAGTGATAACTTTCCAACCTTCGCCGTCTTGTACGATTTCTTTGACATCGCTTTCTTTGATCGTGCCGCCCATCTCTTGGAAATTTTTCGCATACGCTTTGACCAGCGAGCTTGGGTTCGATACTTGCCAAGAGTTTTTCCAATGAATCGCCCCAACGAAACCTTCAAAATTGGCGCTAGGTTCCATTGCTTTTAGCTCTTCAAGGTTTAGGACATTATGTTCAACACCTTGGTTGCGAGCATCAATGGCTGACGCTTGTGCTTCTTTAAACGTCTCTTCAGAACGATGCAACTGTAACCAGCCATCACGCGTGATAAGCTCGTCAGCACCAGATGCTGAAATCATTGTCTGATGCTCACTGGTACAATGCGCGATCAGCGTCTGCCACTCTGATTCGATTTGTTTGACAGTCGCAGGTACAGAATATTTCCAGTACTGTAATAGCGCTTGATGGTAACGCAGAATCGCTGGTATGCGATAGCGAATGTCAGTACCTTGGTTCGGTAATACTCTGATCATTTCAGTCAATTGACGAGGAAAAGGATGGGTATGAATGGCTTCACGCTGAATCAATCCAGCATTACCATACGAGGTCTCTGAACCTGGTAATTTCTTATCTAACATCAGTACTTGTGAACTATTTTTTTGTAGATGCCACGCAACTGAGGTGCCAACCATACCTGCACCGATAACGATCACTTCATAGCGCATAACCTATCCTTTTCTTAGGGTGTTAATACAGAGTATCAAATATGAGGGTCTAACAGAATTAGGTGGTAATAGTAACGCATTAGAACAAATTTTAAACCCTTATCTGACGGACTTTTTTGTTATCTAATACTTTTAGTTATATATTCGCTAGATAAGTATTTTTAAATGGAATAATGTGGCAATTAAGTGGTCATTGACGGGTTATACGAAAATATATCTAATGAATTAAGGCATCTTTAAAGTCATGAGTAGCAAGTTGCTTAGAAAGTTTAGTCAGTGGAAATTGCATCTATTATTAATCTATCATTACCACACCGGCTCGTCACTTTCCTTAATCAACTTTAATCAACTTTTTAACTATCTTTTTGGACAACTTTTCTATGAATACCTTCTAAGTAGTGACATTAATTTCTGTGCTATAGTTTGGTCTTTGTGTTTTCAGTGAAGTAATCGCTAATATTTTTGATGATTTGGAAGATTTAATAAATGAGTATTTACGCACAAAGATTGGCCTCTCAAATTGAATTCATTAAACAGTGTGCTTTGATGAAAAAAGCGCCTACTCAAGACTTTACGAAGCACAGTGACTTCACTTGTACAGAAGAGCAAGTATTAAATCTGCCTGGTATCAGCCTAAATATCATAGATGGTAGCTCTGAAGAGGTTTGGCTACGTCTAGAACGTTTACGTGAAAACTCAGCACCTAAACCTAGCAGCTCACTGTTAGCAAATTGGTTAATATTTCCAATAAAATGCGGCGATCAGCCTTTATTGCAAGAAAAAATCAATGTACAAAATTTAATAGACGATGGTGCTATCGCTCATGAAGAAGCATTCACACCATTTGAAGTCGAGGATAACCATCAGGATGAGACATTAGAGTTAGATGAACCATTACAGGCAAATATTTATTTAAGAGATTTTCCTGCAAGGGACGCTGTACGAGATGAATTCAATACGTACCTCAAAGATATTTGGCAACCTTGGCTAGCAAAAGAGAAACTCGTTCGCCAAAGTATTGCTCTGTATTCCAGCCTATTCATGCTGAATCAACAGCTTCAGGGCAATCTCGCTGATGCACAGCTAGAGCTAGTATGGGGTGTTGGTATTGCCCTACGAAAAAGCACTGACAATGAGCAAAGTAGCAAACAAATAAAGTATCCCCTATTGACACAATCTGTTGAAATCACCTTAGATCAGAAAACGATGGCGTTACTCATCAAGCCTACCCTATCTGTGCCTACGCTTGAAACTGAGCCTTTCTCCATGGATGAGAATCAAGGTTTAGCCAAGTTATTGAAAAACAGCAAAGCGTTTTATGATTCAGAGGATGTGTCATTAAGTCCTTTTTTACCAAGTAGCTATGAGCCTATCTTAAAATCAGCCGTTACTTTGCTTGACTCGTCTGGCGTTTATCAGCCAGACCATACTGGTGCAGATGATCGAAAAATACCTAAAGCGAAGAACAACCTAATCGTCACTGATACTTGGGTCATTATGGCGCGTCCTAGAAGCAATAATATATTTTTGCAAGATTTAGACAAGTTCGCTATTCAGCTTGAAAATAGCGATGACCTTCATTTACCAAGTGCGCTTATAGCAATGCTGACCGAGCCTGCTACAGAAAATAAAGAAATCATACTACCCGCTTATCGTGGTTTATCTATGGTCAGCGGCAGTGAAAATTATACAGACATGCCAGCTGAGCTATATTTCCCTAAAGCATTCAATGATGAACAAGTACAAATCATACAGCAGTTGGATGTTCACGATGGTGTGGTCGTTCAAGGCCCACCTGGTACAGGCAAAACCCATACTATTACCAATGTCATTTGTCATTACTTAGCACTTGGCAAGCGGGTACTGGTCACGTCGATGAAAGACCCAGCGCTAAAGGTACTACAAGGACAACTGCCTGAATCTATTCGCCCGCTCGCCGTTAGCCTGCTGACCAGTGAAAACGAAGGTCTAAAGCAGTTTGAACATACCATCAAAAAAATATCGAGCGAAGTATCTAGTATCAATCGCGAGGCCTACAAAAAAGACATCCTCATGTTTGATAATCAAATCGATACCATCCATGCACAGTTGGCCAGCACTGATCATAAAATTACGGCTTGGGCACGGTTAAACCTTGATGATATCACCATCGATAATGAAACTATTAAGCCCATAGATGCCGCGACTGAGGTTGCTCAAAACCGGCAGATTATCGAAAGTTTTCCCGATAAGTTGGGTATAGAAGAGAACTTTAAGCCTCGATTTACTCATGCTGATATCACAGCGCTAAAAGACGCAAGAGTAAACCTCGGCAATGACTTGAGTTATTTTAATAAAAAGATTCCTGCTATTGCAGACATACCGCCTACCAATGTTATAAAGCAACTTCATAAGGATTTAAGTTACCTCAATGAATCGCAAACAGCTGAGCAACAAGGAGAATTGCCAAGCTTAATCAATGACAGTGCTAGCACGCTAGATATTGCTCAGGAAACCACTGCTAATACATCTCGTTTAATTGATTTACTGCAAAAAATTGGAGCGGCTAGTCAGAATTGGACCACAGATATTCAGCAGCATTTAGCTAATGAGACTAAGCAAGATATTATCGGCCATCTCACTATACTAAACGATGAAATCAAAGCGCTTTTTGACGAGAGAACTATTTATTTAACCAAACCTATTACGATGACTGATGATTTTGATAAAAATCCAGAGCTCGTTGACGCGGTGAAAAATTTATCTGAAGGCAAAAAACCATTTGGTCTCGCTGGTATTTTTGGTAAGTCTGCTGAAAAGAAAAGCCTTGAGTCTATTACGATAGTCTCGTCAGCACCATCAAGTACAGAAGACTGGCAATATATATCCAGCTTTATAGCGTTTAGAAAAAAAGCTCAAGCGCTTATCCTTCGCTGGAATGCCTTATCAAATGAGCTGTCCTTACCAATATTTGAAGTGTCGTCTAATAATCTGGCTGCGTTACATTCAGCCGTTCATCTATATGATGAGATCATTGCTAGTAAAAACTTGCAGCACAGTATCAAGCAAGCGTTAAGCACTATATTCATAGATTGGGATGTTATTTCTGCAGCATCGTATGACACGGATATTTTGGCTGAGATTGAAAGTGTTCTTAAACAACATTTAAAGAGACATAATCTGGCTGAAAGTCTCACACTAAAAGAGACATTACTTAATAACCTCGCTGACGGTGAAGGCAATATTAGTGAAAAAATAATCGCCTTTTTCACTCAAAATATTGGTGACCCGCATTTATCTGATGAACAATTACAAACAGACTATCAAGAGCTGTTAAATGAGCTGCAACGCGTGAATAACCTTGCAACAGACTTACAGACAGTCGCTGACGTTACCCAACTCATTGAAGATAACGGTGCACCACTTTGGGCAAAAAAATTACGTTTTGAACTTCATAATAATTCTCAAGACACCTTGGCATCAGATAACTTGCAACCTGACGACTTACTGCCTGATAACTGGCAGCAGATTTGGCGAATTGGTAGACTGACAAGCTTTATCGACAGTATCGATGGTCGCAAGGAGTTAGTTCAACTGGCAAAAACTCGTGGCAATTTAGAAGTAAATCTGGCACGACTCTATCAAGAAGCCATCACCAAAAGAGCATGGCTAAAAGTTGCAGAAAATGCGACACCAAACGTTAGAGCGTCTTTAGAAAAATACCGCTCTGCCATTATGCGTATCGGTAAAGGAACAGGTAAAGGCGCGCATTATTATCGCCGAGAAGCGCGCGAAGCCTCTGCGGGAGCAAGTGCTGCTATCCCGTGTTGGATTATGCCGCATTATCGTATTTCTGAATCCTTGCCAGCAGAGTTTGGCAGTTTTGACTTGGTTATCATCGATGAAGCATCTCAATCTGATTTAACGGCGTTGCCAGCAATCATGAGAGCAAAGAAGGTTTTAATCGTTGGTGACGATAAGCAAGTGTCACCAGAAGGCGTTGGTCTCGATATCGAAAAAATTCGCAATTTGATGGCTCAATACTTGAGTAATCAAGTCCCTGTCTATCGCTCACAGATGTCACCTGATCGTTCAATATATGACTTATTCAAAGTCGTTTTTGCCGATAGCAGCGTCATGCTAAAAGAACATTTCCGTAGTGTGGCACCTATCATTGAATTCTCAAAACGTGAGTTTTACAACCATGAGCTGATACCTTTGCGTAAAGCCAAGCCTTCAGAGCGCTTAGACCCTCCATTGATTGATATTTATATCACCGATGGCTATCGGTTAAAAGGCTCTGATATTAACCCGTCAGAAGTCAGATTTATTGTCGATGAAATCAAGTTCATCGTTTCTGACCCAGTCTACAAAGGTAAAACCATCGGTGTTGTCTCATTGCTAGGTAATAAGCAAGCGCATAGCATTATGGAGATACTCAACAAAGAACTAGATGAGGCGGTAATGACTGCTTTCGATATTGCTTGCGGTGATGCCCGAACCTTTCAAGGTAAAGAGCGCGATATCATGTTTTTGTCATTGGTAGTAGTACCCGGAGCGGCTCATGCACAAACGAGAGACACTTTCGCCCAGCGTATGAATGTCGCTGCTTCAAGAGCGCGCGATAGAATGTATTTAGTACGTAGTATTGAGCTAGACGAGCTTAGCCAAGCTGACCATTATCGAGCAGAACTCATCAAACACTTTCAAGGACCATTCATGCAAGACGAAGAAGAAGTCTCTGATTTGCGTCAAAAATGTGAGTCTCCCTTTGAAACGGAAGTCTTTGATCTTCTGGTGGAGAGAGGCTATCGAGTGGTTCCACAGGTTAAAGCAGGTGCCTACCGAATCGATATGGTAGTCGAAGGTGAAAACGACAACAGCCTAGCCATTGAATGTGACGGTGATAGATATCATGGGCCTGACAAATGGGACAGCGATATGCAACGTCAGCGTATTTTGGAGCGTGCTGGCTGGAAATTCTGGCGCTGCTTTGCGTCCACATTTGTCACTCGTAAAAAAGAAGTTATCCAAGGTTTATTAGCAGAATTGGAACGTTTAGAGATTTATCCAATCACTATCGACACAGCATATAGCAGCCCGTATGTTGAATCTAGAGTCGTCACGACTGTTGATGCACCACAGATCGATATTGAAGCTAACATTGATGCCAATATAGATAGTGAAACGGAGACTGACGCTTAAATATATAAGAGTCGGTCAATACTATGGCGTGTCACCATTTAAACTGTAAGGCTTAAAATTAGATAAATTGCAGCCAAACAAGGAAAGTAGCTCAGATGATATCGAGATCTTGACTAGCTGTCTGACGCAGTTTGGCAAGATCTAGCCATTTTTAGGCTCTTTCGTTCAGATTGAGGACACACCTTAATAGAATCAATAATCTCCTGATAGCTATTTACGATATTAAACATAGGTAAGGCTTTCTCTACAACTTCTTTTGAAGGTGAGAATAAGTATCCATGAGTGGCTGCGCTTAGCATCGTAAAATCATTAAACGCGTCGCCAATCGCTATACTATTTCCCAATGATAAAGGATATTTTTCTATAATCTCATGTTTACCATGTTGGCGACTGTATAGTGCTTTATTAACATAGCCTGCACTATCAATCTGCAAACGATGACAATATACGGTATCCATTGGAACTTCGAGCTGCTGCAAGAATCCTTCAAGTAATTCATGAAAGCAGTCTGACACGATTTTAATCTCAAAACCTTTCATCTTTAATGCTTGTAGAAACTCTTTTGCTCCTTCAATTGGATTAAGTTGCCCGATAATACTTTGTATTTTTGGTAGCGTGATCTGATATTTTTCTAGAACAGCTATGCGATATAGCATCAGTTTTTCATAATCCTCTACTTCCCTTGTTGTGATGCTAAGCTCAGATATATCTAGGCGTATAGCCAAAAATTTCCATATTTCTGGGACTAAGACACCTTCCATATCGATAAAGGCTATTTTATTCATTTTGACTATCCTTAGTTTAAGTTTGTAAAGAGCAAGAACATACCTAATAAGGCTAATATGAAACCAATCACTCGATTGATTGCTACTTGTCTATTCAACATTTTTTCTCTTAAAGTACGCTGAGAGAACAATAAAGCCACTAGAGCAAACCATATGAAATGAGCTACCGACATGAACAGTCCGTAACCGATTAAAATGGATTTTGGGGTGATAGCGCTAACAATTTGTGTATAAGTGCTAATAACAAACAATGTAGTCTTAGGATTCAGGGCGTTCGTAAAGAAACCATATCGTAACGCTTGTGCAGAACTGATGCAGGTAGAAGAACCCACGTCCTTTACAGGTTTTTGTATAAATGTTTTATACCCAATATAAATGAGATAAAACGCACCAAGATATTTTATGATAGTCAAAAAATTGGGCGCAAACTCCATTACAATGGCAACGGCCAATAAGGTATAGGCGACATGTACTAATACTCCTAACGCTATACCAATAGAAGTTAATACACCAATAGAGCGCCCATATAAGTAGCTATTTTTGGTCACAATAGCAAAATCAGCGCCTGGACTGATGACAGCAAGAATAGTAATCATAATAACGGCTAAAAATTCTGTCATTTGTCTATCTCTATGCTTCTATTAGCTATATTTCCTGTATTTTTCACACTTACCTCGTGTAGTTATTCAATTCAGTTGTATCTTCCTATATTTATTAGTAAACTAAAATTGATTTATTTACATGAGTATTTATGAGTTTTTGGCATGATAGAAAAGATATCATTAAATTCGCTGAAGTTTTTTTATTACGTTGCACAGCATGGTAGCGTGACGTTAGCATCTCAAAAATTGTTTGTGACACAGAGCGCAGTGAGCAAACAGATTAAAAATCTAGAAGATGCTTTAGGTCTTATTTTATTTGATAGAGTGAACAAGAAGCTTGTACTTACCCCAAATGGCAGCTTACTTTTCGCCTGCTGCCAGCAAGTTTTTGCAAAATTAGACGATTGCCTTGTCGATTTAAAAAATCAGCAATATGAAAAGAAACAATTGGTACTATCCTGCGAACCTACAATTTCTATGAAATGGTTGATACCGCGTTTAGCTGAATTTAACTCACTAAACTATGGCTTTGAAATTGTGTTACTGACGGGCGGTGGAATCGTAGACTTTCAAGGGAAATCTATCGATATTGCTTTGCGCAGAAACGATTTTGAATGGGACAAGAATATATTTCATGAGAAAATTATTGAAGAATACATAGTTGCTGTTCGCAACACTAGAACCGAACAGACAAATACGCTTTTACTTACTTCTTCTCGACCAAATTTATGGCAACACATAAACAAGTCTAAGTTAGTGAGTAGTGACATTTTATCGTACGAACACATGGTGTTAGAACATTTCTATTTGTGTATTGAGGGATGTTTAGCTGGTTTAGGAACAGCTATTGTTTCAATATTTATGGTGGAAAAAGAAATCTCACATGAATTTTTAGCATTGGTACATCCTCCCGTAGCGGACAGTTCTTCATATAATTTATTATCCTATTACCCTTTTTACGAAGATGAAAGAAAGGTGATATTCAAAAACTGGCTGAAAACAGAGATGCTGATTAGCAAGGTACAGTTTATGGGAAATTTGAAGTAGATCTGGAGCTTACTTAAATTCTATGTATTTGCTTATACTTCAATAACAAGCAATGGATAACCAATATTATATCAATGAACTGCTGAGAAAATTTCCAGTAATATGAATCGCTTTGAGGACATCAACTGCTCCCAAAAGCAGCTCATGCTGTCATTTATTAAAACCACCTTTTAGGCTGAGACAAAAGCTCATCTATACGATAAGTATCAAAAGAGCATGACTAAAAGTCGCCGAAAATGTAACGCCAAACGTTAGAGCATATTTAGAGAAATATCGCTCTGCCATTATGCGTATCAGTAAGGGAACAGGCAATGTATCAATGTGCTAATTGATGGCACGCCCTGTAGCGTTAATACACTTCAAACATCACCACCACACTGGATCATCACTCGCCAGCGTCTCTAACAGTTTTTTAGAGCTTTTAACCTCAACTTCATCGGCAGAGAGCTCCGCGATAAAGCGTGAGGGCTTATCGAAATACCCTGAATAACTGGCGAAGTAATCAGGTGCGGTTAGATACAATCTGGTCTTGGCTCGACTACAGGCGACATAAAATAATTTTCGCTCCTCTTCCAACTCTTCAAAGTCATCCAACGAGCGATGATGTGGCGTGATGCCATCGACCAATGAATTGACAAACACCACTGGCCACTCCAACCCTTTGGCACTATGAATAGTCGAGATAGTGACTTTGTCACTGCCATTTTCATCCGGCTGACTGGTTGTCGCTACCGAATCATTGGGCGGATCGAGTGCCAAATTTTCTAAGAAATCATCAAGGCTACTGTGCTCTGTTGCCAAATTTTTGAGCACCCGAAAATCCTCACTACGCTCACGCCAATTCTCTTCAATCATCTTTAGGATAGGAATGTAAAAATCAAGTACCAGCTCAATGATAGCCTCAACCGACTCCGCTTGTTGCGCTTTGGTCAAAGTCGTATGAAGCGATTCTAACTGCGGACTTTTTTTGCTAAATTTCGGTAGTAATAATGGCTCAAAGGAATTGTTATCAGCATTAATCGCTTGAGTCAAACGCGTCGCGGTAACTGTCCCAACGCCTTGGAACAAGGTCAAAATTCGATGCCAAGCGATGGTGTCATTAGGATTATAAAGAATTTTTATAAAGGCTAAGACATCCTTGATATGGCGGCGCTCAACGAACTTAATACCCCCTACCACGATAAATGGAATATGGCGCTCCATAAATTCTAACTGTACATAATTAGACTGAAAAGACGTGCGGCACAGTACTGCAAAATCGTTGTAATCGTAGTCTGTCTTGTGCTCGATAATCTTATCGGCTATATATTTGGCCTCTTTTGTTTCATCGCTTAAACGGCTAAAGGTTGGTTTGTTGCCCGTTATGCTCGCGTTTGAATAGAGCTGCTTTTGATACCCTAGCGTGATTTGCGCGGACAAAGCATTGATATAATTTAAAACAGCAGGCGTACTACGATAGTTTTGCTCAAGCTTAATGAGACTCGCCTCAGGATAGGTCTCACCGAAGAGCAAGATATTCTCGTAATTAGCACCGCGAAACGCATAAATACTTTGATTGTCATCACCGACCACCATCAGCGAGACCGAGACTGGTGCACAGATAAGATCAATCAGCTGCTTTTGCGGAATATTCGTATCTTGATATTCATCAACCATAATATAGCGGTAGTTTTCTTGTAGCAGCTGACGGAATTTGTCGTTAGACTTTAGATGACGCACCACTTGGCTGATAATATCGTCAAAATCATACAAATGATTGGCGCGTTTATACTCATGAAAGTCGACAGCCAATTGCTCAATGATAGGAATATGAATAGCAATATCAGGATAATTATCTTCGATCAAGTTACGAATAGGAATGCGCCGATTTCTAGAGGTTGAGAAAATATTCTGTAAGGTTTTCTTGCGTGGAAATGCTTGTTTCTTAGTTTGCGCTGGGTACTTCTTTTCTTTATAAATCAAGTCAATCGCGTCCTCAGCATCCCCCGTATCTAGAATCGTGAAGCGCGGATTGATACCCAGTAGCCCTGAATATTGACGCAGCAGCCTATTGCAAAACGAGTGAAAGGTGCCACTGGTGATATCATTTAGCGCTTTACTGGTCGGCAAAATATCCTCGGATAACTGCTCGTCAGATAGGGTGTTAGTGAGCAAGGTTTTCGCGCGACTCTTAATCTCATTGGCGGCTTTTCGAGTAAAGGTCAGTAGCAATATTTGCTTAGGAGGCACACCATTCTCTAATAGATAACTGGTGCGATACGTCAAGGTTTTGGTCTTACCAGAGCCAGCACCAGCGATGACCAATACCTTGCCATCGATAGTAGTGGCTGCTAACAATTGATCCGGATTGAGCTCACTAGCGTAGTCTACTTTTAAGCCTAAATCACTATTCAACCTTTGCTTCAGCAGCGCAACATTGGCAGCATCATCGGCGTCGATTAGATTTGCCTCTAGCTTTTTAATTGCTTTTTCAAGACGCGCAAGCTTGGGTTTAATCTCCATAAAGTTCTGCGGATAGTGATAGCGGTGCGTGTCAAAAATAGTGGATGTCATTATAGGATATTGCCTTTCATTTTATTTTAGCCGCCTTTATCTGTATAAAGCACCTAATACGTAGCAGTTCAGAGATTTAGCTAAGAGGTTTTGATGTTAATGATTTTTGCTGTTAATGATTAAGATTGTTAGTAAAGTTTAGCGAGTTATAGGTACTCACCTTTAATGCGCTTGTCAGCCAAATTATTATTTTATAGTACAGCTTACCATAATTGATAAAACAGCAAAATTGCCAGCGATGACTAGGACAGACTCGGACAAAATCTTAGTATACCGCACAACAACCTCACCCCTATTCCGGTAAATTTGCTACAATATGCCCAATTTTGATTTACCATTTAACTAAGTTTTATAATGACTAATTACTGAGTTCTATGGGGACTAAGTAGCAAGTCTTATATTGACTAAGTACCAACTGATTTTATTCATATATTGAGAGCATGTTATGGGTTTTAATTGCGGCATCGTCGGCCTACCAAACGTGGGTAAATCTACCTTGTTTAACGCCTTGACCAAAGCGGGTATCGCCGCTGAAAACTTTCCGTTTTGTACCAAAGATCCCAACACGGGTATTGTACCAGTACCAGACCTACGCCTAAAGAAACTGGCTGATATCGTCAATCCTGAACGTGTACTACCGACGACGATGGAGTTTGTGGATATCGCAGGTCTAGTCGCAGGCGCGTCAAAAGGCGAAGGTATGGGCAACCAGTTCCTAGCCAACATCCGTGAGACTGATGCGATTGCCCACGTGGTACGCTGCTTCGATGATGACAACGTCGTCCACGTCGATGGTCGCGTTAGCCCTATTGATGACATCGAAACCATCAATACTGAATTGGCATTGGCCGATTTAGAAGCGGTTGAGCGCGCTGTGTTTAACTTAACCAAAAAAGCCAAAGGCGGCGATAAAGACGCTAGTGCCATGCTTGATGTGTTCAAAAAAATCGAACCATTGTTAGCAGACGGTCAAGCAGCTCGCGCGGCAAACCTTGATAGCGATGAGAAAAAACTCATCAGAAGCTATGGTTTGATTACCCTAAAGCCAACCATGTATATCGCTAACGTCTCTGAGGACGGCTTTGAAAACAACCCTTATCTAGATGCGGTACGCAATTATGCGACTGGTGAAGATTCTATCGTCATCGCGCTATGCAACCAAATCGAATCTGAAATCGCTCAGCTTGATGAAGACGACAAAAAAGACTTCCTAGCTGAGATGGACATGGAAGAAGCCGGTCTTGATCAAGTAATCCGTGGTGGTTATGACTTACTGGATATGCAGACTTACTTCACTGCTGGTGTCAAAGAAGTTCGTGCTTGGACTGTCGCTATTGGCGCAACCGCACCGCAAGCTGCTGGTGTAATTCATACCGATTTTGAGCGCGGTTTCATTCGTGCCGAAGTCATTGCTTATGATGACTTCATCGAGCACAACGGTGAAAAAGGCGCAGCGGCCGCTGGTAAATCACGTTTGGAAGGCAAAACTTACATCGTGCAAGATGGCGATGTGATGCATTTCCGCTTTAACGTTTAACGTTCAAAGTTTAATAAAGCGAATTGCGTGTTTACACAGTCTTAGTAGAGAACAACCAAAAGTCAGCCTTTGTGCTGGCTTTTTTTATTATAATAACGTCTGTTATTTTCAAAAACAGCAAATCCGCTGAAAATAATTATTAAAATAATGATAAAAATAACGGGTTATAAACTATGACGGCTCATATTTATCAATCGCTTAACAGCAGTGCACATTGGGCACAACTATTTAGTGCGCAGCGCTTGGGCAGCCACAAAAAAGCTCCAGCGCAAGACAGCGCGCGCTCATCCTTTCATAAAGATTACGACAGACTGGTGTTTTCGCACTCTTTTCGGCAGCTCAATCAAAAAACCCAAGTCCATCCATTGACCAACCAATTGGGCATTCATACGCGCTTGACGCATTCGCTTGAGGTCTCTTGTATTGGACGCTCATTAGGGATAATGGCGGCAGAAAAACTGCATGATAAATTAGCCAGCGGTCTACCAGCAGGCGTCTCGCCAGCCGATGTCGGTGTGATTGTTCAAGCAGCTTGCCTCGCTCACGATATTGGTAATCCGCCTTTTGGTCATGCAGGAGAATACGCCATTCGCGATTGGTTTATGCATCCTGATCGTCAGGCTATTTTGCAAAATCTGAGTAATAATGAGCAATTAGACTTACTGGCATACGAAGGCAATGCGCAAGGATTTCGGCTACTCGCCCGTAATGAGCATCATCCTGATAAGGGCGGTATGCGCCTCACTTGCGCGACGTTGGGTGCCTTTATGAAATACCCTTGGCTAGCGACGCATAGCAATCATGTTTCTGAAAGCACTTCTCCAAGTAATTCGCTCACCAATGTACAAAAATTTGGCTGCTTTTATAGTGAAGCCTCTCAGTTAGAAGAATTGGCAGCGTGCTTGAGTCTACCGCGCTCGCCGCAACATGATGGTTTTGCGCGCCATCCCCTCGCCTATCTATTGGAGGCCGCAGATGATATCTGCTACGCGCTGATAGATTTAGAAGATGGTATCAATCTGAATATGCTAACCTATAGCGAGGTCGCCACGATATTTTATGAGTTGATTGGTGAGCGTCCTAGTAGCGTGAGCTTGCCAGCGCATATGTCTGTCAGGCAAAGCCTAGCATCATTGCGAGCACGTGCTATGATGCGCTTGGTCAACACCGTCACCGACGCTTTTGTCGCTAATAGCGAGCCCTTGCTGGCTGGTACACTGCAAGGCAGTCTATTTGCACATTGTGATGCAAATGTGCAAAATGGTATTAATCAAGCCAAACAATTGGCGCATGAGCAAATATTCAATCACCCAAGCAAAGTGCGGATGGAATTGATGGCGAACCAATGCTTGCATCGCCTCTTAGATGCCTTTATACCATTGGCTTGGACAAACGCAAAAACTGCCCCGATGTCATTTGAGCAGCAGCGACTGCAAAAACTCCTCCAACCGCACCTCGATGAGCATCGACGGGTACTATCCGATAATATCTATCACAATATTTTAAATATATTGGACTTTATTACTGGGATGAATGATCATGAGGCATATAGATTGGCGCAGGAGCTACAAGGTCATTGGGGTACGATGGTCTAGGGCGCGTCCTCATTTTAGAAACGGTCACAGCGTCCATCTCACCCAATGTACTCAGTGTAATATTTGTGCTTAATTGCCCGATACTCACTATAAATGGCTTTGACTATAAATTAACACAAGTTGCGTATTTCAGTCGTATTTCTACGCTGAAGTGAGTATGATAAACCTCTATCGGATAATTTTGAAATATTATGAGCAGTCGCGAACAAAAGAAACTTCAAACCCGGCACGCCTTCTTTAATGCCGTGCTCGATCTCTGTATGACAGGACAGTCTTTTAGCTCCATCAGTCTCAGGCAGGTGACACGTGAGGTTGGTGTCGTGCCAACGGCATTTTATCGCCATTTCGATGATATGGAATCGCTTGGGCGGGCGCTGGTGGTTGAAGAATTGGGCGGGACACTCGCCATATTAAGCGACAGTTTACAAATTGGCCGTAGGCGCAGCTTTGATCGCCAAATCGCCAAGAGTATTCAGCTGTTTTTATATATGGTCAGCGAGCAGCCTTGTTATTGGCAGTTTTTGGTCAGCGAACGCTATGGTGGTTCAGAGGCCGTGCGCAAGGCCATTAATGAATTGATCAAAAAGCATGGACAAAGCTTAGCAGAAGATTTGGCCTTACAGCCCGCCTTTACTCATATTGATGCCTATGATTTACGCTTACTGGCTGAAGCAGGGGTTAATATGTTTTTTTCTTGGATTATCGACTGGTTAGAGCTGACGTATACTGAAGATCATGATGACGAAGCTGATTTGTCTGAAATTGAAAAAAAGAAACAGCTGATGCTGCATAACTGTACTCGTCAAGCACAAATGTTGTTTTATGGCGCATACAACTGGAAGTCTACTGAAGAGACTCGCCTTAGCGATGACTAAGTAATCTCCAAAACCTTTGAGTGCGGATTAAAAACTCGGCCGAAATACCCATAGACGCTGTGTAACAACCTTAATTGACTTCGCTGTTTTTCTCTTATCGTTATTACCCGTACTGTTGGCATCATTGCCATTTTTATCATTGCTATTAGCATCGTTGTTATTAGCAGCACTACTATTCTCGGTCTCACCATCATCAGTGGCAGCTTTGCTAATCAAGACAGTAGCAAAACGTTGCCGTGTTTGACCTGTATTCGCACTATCTGTCGCTGTGATAAGCGCCTTAAAGGCTTGACTGTCAACGGCTAATAATGGCGTTAATGCTGCCCGCTGCTCTGCATTAATGCCTCCCAATTGTGGCAATTGCCATAATTCATCAATAGATGGCAAGACCTGCTTGCGCCTCATCTCGGTCAACCCACGCATCTGCTCGCTAGTCACACCGTCCACCAAAGACGCCAGCAATTCAGGGCTGGCGGTATTGACATTGATAGGCACATAATAAGGGACGGCAGTAATGTAAGGGCGTAGCGCCGCCAGTACTTCAGCGCCTACTCCTCGAACGTCTGGTAGCTGATCGATGCTAAGAAATGGCTGGTTCGGTAAGGTCCCATCTACTGCCCCGCTGCGCTGCTGCGAATATACCACGCTCTCATCACCCCCATCTTGATAGACCTCACCATCTGCATCTTGATAATCCAGTACTGCAATAGCGATATCGGGCTCTAGGTTTAATTGTGTTAAGAGTCTTTGAAAGACAGCCAAGGCTGCCGTATTAACCGCACCATTCTGATATAAGTTATTGATATTAAAACGACTGGCCTCGTCACGCAGTTCGATGCTAATGCTATGATTATCTAAGGCATAAGGCGGTATTGGCTGCGCCCAAATATCTTGCTCGCTATCCGTATCATTGAGCTTATTATCCGCACGAATCAAGGTCACTGCCAACTGCTGACCGGCGTTAATATCTTGTAATAACTGATTCTGATCAAACAATAAGCCACTACGCCTGATAGCAATTTTTTGACTGGCAAGCATCGCCCCTGCGACCACCGTAATACTAACCACCAGTAGCAATATAGTCAGCAGCGCTACCCCGCGCTGAGAATGCGCTGTCATTGACATAAGCGACCTCTCTGATTGGTCCAAGGGCACATTTTCAATACCTTATAAATTAGCATTGCCCACACCAGCGTTAGCAGTATTGCTACCATTAGTATTATCGTTATTACTGTTGTTACCGTCATTACTGCCATTATCGTTGCTGTTATCATTTTTACTATTAGGTGTATGTTGCATACTACTACGAGGGAATGGCTGCGGCGCAAGTGCCCATTGCCAAGTGATAGGCATATCTTGATAAGTGAAGCTGACGGCAATACCTTTTGGAATAACTCAGCCTCAGCTTGGCTACTCGCTGTATTTAGCGCTTGCCCAGACGCTCTATCTACATTGCTGTTATTGCCACTGTTTTCGTCAGGGAACTTCGTCGCTATCTCTGGTAAATAGGCCTGCCAGCGTGCTGCTGTCACCCCTTCCAACAATACACTATCCAAACTAACGCTATCAGGCCCCGTTGCGAGGCTGGTATATTGACGGCGAATCAAGCGCTCATCGGCAAAAATATATTCGACGTGCTGCATACTGGTACTGCTTTGGTAGCGTGGGTCAGGATCTGCAAAGCGTACGAAGCTGACACGCTCGCCATCTAGGCTCATAAAAGGCTCAGGCTCTATCGCATTGTCTTGGCTGCTTTCGTTGCCACTATTTGCGACACTAATATCTTGAGTACGGGCATCTTGCGTCGTGGGTAACTGATAAGGAATGATTTGCCCCATATCTTGTTGTAGCTGCAAATAGGCATATTGCAAGACAGCCAGATTATCAGCATGAAATTGTGCGCGCTCACGGGCGCGGTTCACACTATCAAACACTTGCCAACCAGCCACTGCCAACATCGCAAATATTGCCATAGCGACCATCAGCTCAAGTAAGGTAAAGCCGCGTTGCTGTCTCACGGGTTACCTCCACTTGAATTTGGGTTCGCTAAATCCAAACTACCCACATCTTGTTCTGGATTACTCAAAACCACCTTAATATCCGTCACTGTGTTGCCTGTCTGTCCATCGATAATAGGCGCGACAGCGATAGTAACTTGTTTCAACGCTGGGGTAATGGTGTCACCGACTGTCATCACTACTTGCCAATCCCGACCTTGCGCATTAAGCGTTTGGCTGCGATTGGCGGTCAGCCATGTATCTTGAATCTGTAGATCAGCCGCCGCATTTTGGGCAACGAAATGAGCCAGCGTACGGGTACGCAACACATCAACCGAGCTGAGATACGCACTGCTGGCACGGCTAGCAGCGACGGCGACGACAGCTAAAATCGCTAATGCGACCATCACTTCAATCAAGGTAAAACCGCTTTCGCGTGTCGACTTTAAAAAGGTATCTTCGCTAGGCCTAGTAGCCGAATTGATAGGCAATTTTGATAACTTAACCATCAGCTACAGTCCTTGTCCTAACGACATACTACCGTCCGGCATGATGGTAATTACCTCACCCACCAAACGCGAATTATGACGTACTTCGATCGTTACAGCGTTGCTTGCCCGGTGCCCAAACCAGAGTATTTGAGGTACCGTCTGATCGGTAAACCAAGGCTGTAGTCGTCTGATTCTGTCCTGCATTTACAGCGTTGCCAGCATCTAAGCTTTGCACACTCAAACTAACCCCATCCAGGCATTTCAGGCAACGTGACTTCTGGTTCAATCTCCCAACTTGGCGTTGGTGTTTCGCCATTCGTACCCGACAAATCTGTAGACAATTCCATAGCATTTTTGGGACGGCTGTCCGTACCGTCTGAGATGATATCAGCGGTTTGATAGGCAATATAAGGATTCGATAAGGTGACGATAACCGGATTTACTTGACTTTGTTTATTTGCTTGTAAGCTTAAGCCCATCGGCTGCATACGCTCAGCTGATAACAGCCGAACGTAACTCAATGAATCGGTAAGGTGTTCATAAAAGGCACGGTTTTTTCGGGACTCACTACTACCAACTGACAAGCTCATCATGCCAGCAAAGATAGATAGAATCACCACCACTACCACGATTTCAACGAGGGTAAAACCAGCTTGCGCATGGGTGCTTTTTGATATTTTAGAGGATAAAACGGGAGGAGTTTTTACTATAGCGACATTGCAGCCGGTACGAGCGACCGAACTATTAGCCTTTTCAGTATATAGTAAGTGTTGACTTGCTAAGCCTAAATGGCAAGCGACCACTGAACTGGACTGAGTCTTAGCAGTGACCGGCATATTGCACCTATTGGCCTATGATTAGGGTTTGTTATATAAAGTGGTAAACATAGCAGAGTGATAGATATAGTAGGCTCACACAGAGCGTAATTTCTTGAGAGTTCTCATCACTCAAACCTTGGCAACTTTGTCGTGTTGCAATAAGAATATTACAACACGGATGCTTTTAAATTTATCTAAACGCCTACAGGCCCTAGTAATTGGTATTGCGATGTTCTTCTGACTCAGTATCAATTTGCTCTACCAGCTCTTGCATATCTTCATCCATGACTTCTTCATCGTCGGCAGGATAATGACTAGGCAACTCAAGCATTTGCTGGACAAAAGCATAACGCAGGGTATCACGGCGAACCCAAATAACGCTAGATAAAAGCTTAGAGTTTAATAGTCCCGCACCGCCTTGACCCATCGCCCAAATAGAGGACAAATAGTCACGCGTACTCAAGTTACTGTGCTCATCCTTTAGATAAGCACTGATGATATCAATCAGACGCTTCATACGCTGACGGCGAATATCATACAGCTCACCAAATAAGCGATCTGAGACTGCCAAGGCACACAGGGGATAGGCTGCCAAACGCTCTTCAATTTGATTGAGTAGCATGGCTTTTTGTGGATTAAACAGTTGCTGAAAAATCATACGAGCAACGCCTGCCGAAGGACAATCATCAATTCGATTAATCTCAAACAACTGCTCTTCATAGCGGATAATAATACGCAAATAGAGCTCATCTTTACTGGAGAAATGCTTATATAGCGTCCCTTTAGCTAAGTCCAGCTGATCCGCCAAACTGTCTAAAGTGATATCACCATCGCCTGACTCAAGTAGCAATTGCTCTGCCATCGCTAAGATATTTTCTTCTCGTGCCTTGAACTGATGCTGACGACTCATAATCTCTCCTAAAACCTGACAAGATTAAACATATGACCCTCGAATGGATTAGTGCGTCGGCGACAAGCGTATGAGGTCATACAAAGTCTACTCGAAAACCACCAAAGAAGATATGCTTATGTTTGCTAAATAGTCATTAATAATCATATGCTTACGCTCGGGATAATAAGTAAAAATAGCGTAAAGTAATAAGACTATCTAATAAATGACTGAGTGGTCATAGCATAACGATTTTAATGGTACTGTGCCAGTAAATTTTCAAAGTTTTTTGCGGTCAATGCCCCAACCTCATCACTACTACAACCATACATATCTGCCAAACAACTTGCCACGTAGGGTACATAGGCTGGCTCATTGGGTTTACCACGCTTAGGTACAGGTGCTAGATAAGGACTGTCGGTTTCGATAAGCAGTCGGTCTCTAGGCATGTTTTTTGCGGCATCTTTGATGGTTTGTGCGCTTTTGAAACTGACAATACCTGAGAACGAGATATAGAACCCTAAATCTAGCGCCCGCTTGGCCGTCTCCCAATCTTCAGTAAAGCAATGAATAATACCGTGCTCAGCGCCTTCCGCCTTTAAGATATCAATCGTATCTTCTTTGGCATCGCGCATATGTATGACGAGTGGTTTTTTTAAACTTTGACTGGCATGAATGTGACGTGCAAGGCTGGCTTGCTGCTCTTTTTTATTTTCAGTTGACCAATAATAATCCAGCCCCGTTTCCCCAATCGCCCATACATGGTCGGCATCAGCCGTTTCGATCAAACGCTTGACCGTCGCTGATTGCAAGATACTGATATCTTCACAAGGATGGATACCGACGCTCATGCCAAGATTTAGCGTCTCATCGCCATAGGAGCTAACGATATGGGCAATCTCGTCATATTCAGCAAAATCACACATAATCGCCATTGCCCGAGTGACATTGGCGGCTTTCATTGCGTCAATCGCACCAGACAATTGACCATCATACTTGGTTAAATCTAGACAATTAAGATGGCAATGGCTATCAGTAAACATAAATACTCTCGTTAATAAAAATGAATAAATAAAAAATATTAGGAATAAGTCTTCAAAGTGACAGTCGTATTGGTAACAATCATATTAGTAACAGTCGTATTGATTGCCCCAAAGGCAGCTGTTTTCAAGTAAAGTTTAGCGGTACACTATCAGAGGTATGGTTAACCGTGTCTGAAACGGTATCAAAACTGACTATATTCTTGACATGAGTTTTGACATGAGCCTTGATATAAAGACAGCTAACCAACCATAAAAGCCATGCGCTAGCGAAAACATTACGCCTTCTACTCACTTCTCATAAGCCCTTTATTATGAACCACAAAAAACCCATCAGTCTTTCTCCGATCATAAAAGCATTGTTACCCAAACGGTTATACAAAAAGCGGTTTTTATTACAAGATAAAGGGCATGATAATCATATTAGTATTGCTAAAGTCGCGCGCATCATTGGTAATTCAACCATTACCATTCGCAAAGGTCATGACAATCAAATCACTATCGGTCAGGGTGGCAAATTTAATCAGTTAAAAATTGACATCAATGGTAATCATAATCAAGTCACGATTGGAGAGCACGTTAAGTTTTCGGGGCAATTATTGGTTGTCGGTAATCATCTGCATATTTATATCGGCAATCATACCACCGCCATCGATTGCTATATTTTGGCTCGCGATAAAAGTGTGACCATTGGTCAATCATGCATGATATCACGTGGTATCGAAATTCGAGCGACTGACGTCCACAAGGTCTATGATATAGACACTAACGCGCGAGTGAATAAGGCACATACAGACGTCATTTTAGGAGACCATATTTGGATCGCCGCCAATGTGACCATCTCTAAAAACGTCTCTATCGCCAGCGGTTGTATCATTGCAGCAGGGGCATTTGTCAATAAACCAGTCGAGACGCCCAACTGCATGATTGCTGGTACACCAGCCAAAATTATTCGCCAAAATGTACGATGGGAGCGTTAAATAATCAAGTCATAAAGCGACGTTTTACCATAGCGAGCATTGGCTATTTAAGGTCAATGCAATGGCACCACACGCATCACCTCTTCTAAGGTCGTCACGCCTTCACTGATGCGCTTTGCGCCCGATAAGCGCAACGGCTGCACACCTTCGCGATACGCTTGCTGCTTTAGCACGTCCAAATTGGCATCAGCAGCAACCAGTTTTTTTGAGCTCATTCGATAGCGGCATAATTTCATACAGACCGATGCGACCTTGATAGCCCGTATGACGGCAATGCCCGCAGCCCTGCGCTATATAAATTTGTGCTGGCACGGGCGCACGCCAAGGCTGAACCAATTCCTGCCATTGAATTGCAATTTCACTATCTGCAGTCACATCCAGCGGTTTTTTGCAGTGCGGACATAATGTCCGTAGTAGACGCTGTGCCATGACCCCTAATATAGTCGCTGAAGTTAAAAACGGCTGAATACCCAAATCATGTAAGCGAGTGAGTGAACTTGGCGCATCATTGGTATGCAACGTCGAGAGCACCAAATGCCCAGTCAGCGATGCTTGCACCGCCATATTGGCAGTCTCAGCATCGCGAATCTCCCCAACCATAATAATGTCAGGATCCTGACGCATTAACGAGCGGATACCATCAGCGAAGTGCAGATCAACCCCTGGATTCACCTGCATTTGATTAAAGGCTGGCTCAATCATCTCGATCGGGTCTTCAATCGTGCAGACGTTGACCTGCTCAGTGGCGAGCTGCTTAAGCGTACTGTACAACGTTGTGGTTTTACCTGAGCCAGTCGGACCCGTGACCAAGATAATGCCGTTTGGATGCGCAGTCAGCTCATGCCAAGTATCAAGCTGCTTACCTGACAAACCAAGCTGAGCAAACGAGCGCACCAGCACTTCTGGGTCAAATACCCGCATGACCAGCTTTTCACCAAAGGCAGTCGGCATCGTCGATAGACGCAGCTCAGTTTCTAGACCTTTTGGCGTACGGGTTTTTAAGCGGCCATCTTGAGGTTTGCGCTTTTCTGCGACATTGAGTCGTCCTAAAATTTTAATCCGCGCCGTCACCGCGACGATAATCGCCAGCGGCATCTCGTAGACGGTATGCAGCACGCCATCAATACGAAAACGCACTTTTCCGGTCTCACGGCGAGGCTCTAAGTGGATATCACTGGCGCGCTGCTCAAAGGCATATTGCAACAACCAATCGACGACTTTGACAATATGTTGGTCATTGGCATCAGGATTGGTATTGTCACCCAATTGCAATAATGCCTCGACATTGGTGACATCCGCCGCCGCCCGCTTGTGGATGCTATTTGCTCCTGCAATCGCTTGCGTGACTTGATAGAACTCTTGCCGATAACGGTTGATCTGTTCAGGATTGATAAATACCGTACGAAAGCTTTTAGACTTAATGAGCTTTTCAATATTGCCATGCCAATCACTATAAAAAGGCTGGTCGGTGCCGATGACGACTTCATCAATTGTCACCTCAATCGGCAAAATATGCTGTGAGCGCGCATACTCAAAAGACATCAACTGCGTGACGGCTGGCACATCAACTTTTAAAGGATCAATACGTACGAGCGGCATATCTGCTTTGACAGCCAGCCATTCATTGAGCCATGGCAGTGTCAATTTCTGTTGTTGCTCATTATCCAAAGCATGTCCATTGGGTAAGCCAAATTCACTAATCGTGAGGAGCGGATGCTGCGCCTTATCACGGCGACTGGTAATCACCAAATTGTAGCCACGCTGATCAATCACCTTATCCGCCAATAATTCATCTAGGCACCAACGCAAATCAATCACGATCGAATACTTTTGAGCAGACATATTTTTCTTCTTTTATTAGAATTTTTTGCAAACCAACTGTTTTATGATGTCGATAAATTGGTATAAATAAAAACGACATAAAGAACGCGCTACTCTCTCACGCTACAAAACCACTGCTACAACGTCCGTTATCTGCAACTGTCCCGATTCTATCAACTGAAAACTGACATCGACAGACTTATAGCGCATAACAAACTGTTTATTTACTTCCTCACGGCGATAGGCAGGACGCGGATCTTGTGCAATCAATGCTTTGATAGCATCGAGGTCAGATCGTATGAGTTGCGTTCTTACCTTGTCAATGACTGCCGCTACTATACATAGTTCATTAGGTTCTTTATGAGGCTGTTTATTGACCACCATTTGTGTAAATTGATGGTAAGCAAACTCCGTTATAGTCACATCCAATGACATGGGTGCAGAAGGCGCAAAGCCACTTTTTGCATGCACTAATGCATCACTATAAGCCACATAAGGTTTGATATCGATAATGGGCGTGCCATCTATCATATCAGCACCGCTGATAATAAGTAACACTCGACCTTGTACTATTTCAATACGCTCAAACTTGACCACAGACAATCCCAAAGCGGATGGTCGATACATACTGCGACTGGCAAATACCCCTATTTTCTGATTACCCCCAAGCCTTGGTGGTCGAACTTGCGGGCGAAAGCGGCTGTCTGCTTTATTTACCTGCTTATCTTTACTCGCTTGATTGGTTTTATCCACATAATTATGATGAAACTGCCAACTGATCCAAATATGACTAAATGCTTCCAAACCAATGAATGCCGCTGGCGTATCATAAGGCGCTAGCATCTCAATCACACTGGTCAAGGCCACCAAATTCGGTTGCCTTGGCGCACCAAACTTCTGTGAAAGCGGCGCACGATGATAGCCAATAATAGGTGCTCGATGATGGTCATCCAAAGATGCATTATGGTCAGACATATATCCACTCCAATGATGGCAAACGGCCCTTATTAAGACAGTTGGCTCAATCATACAAAATTACTCACTAACGATATTCCATTTTATCATGCTACATAGCGGCTGCTAGACAGATTTTTATTTTAAAGTTTGGTATTATGATCGAGAAATTTATTGAGAATGGCTTGCATTCATACGACAGCGGTATTGCTCATGGGGATAAAAACCCTCGCTATTACTCTACAATTCCTAGGGCGTGTCCTCATTTTAAAAATGAGGATAAAAGTGAGGTAAATGGCAGTCAAACAAGGAAAATAGCGCAGATAATATCGAGATATTACCTAGCTAATTGACGATGTCTGGCAAGATTTAACCACTTTTAGCCCATTTAGATCGCTATCGGTTGAATTGAGGACACGCCCTAGTATGAAAGTGGAAAAACGCTCTATAACTTGATTCATAAATTCATCACCTTATTGGTTTATAGATAACAGATATTTCAAAGTATGAGCCGTTATTAGCAATTTTGATGATTACCCATTTATATATTGTTAGCCCCCAAAACATATCATTGAAAATTTCAATTTAATACTCATTTACACTTAACGATAAAAATAGTGATTTATTAACGAGGACTTTATGTCAAAACTTCGCACCGAAACGGTCACAGAGGTTCATCATTGGAATGATGCCTTATTTAGCATCAAAACCACACGTGACGATGGTTTGCGCTTTCGCAATGGCGAGTTTGCGATGATTGGTATCGTTGTCGATGGCAGACCACTCTTACGCGCTTATTCGATTGCTAGCCCCAACTACGAAGATCATTTAGAGTTCTTCTCTATCAAGGTTCCAGATGGTCCTTTGACGTCACGCCTACAGCACATCAAGGTCGGCGATGAGCTGTTGGTCAGCAAAAAACCCACGGGTACGCTCGTCTTAGATGATTTACTACCAGCCAAACACCTTTATATGCTGTCAACGGGTACTGGGCTTGCGCCATTTTTGGCCTTGGCACGTGATCCTGAGGTCTATGAACGCTTTGATAAAGTCATCATGGTGCATGGTGTACGCCATGTCGATGACTTGGCTTATCGTGATATGTTCGAAAATGAGCTGCCCAACGATGAAATCTTTGGTGAATGGTTCCGCGAGAAGTTTATTTATTACCCAACGGTTACTCGCGAAGAATTTAGAAACCAAGGCCGCGTTACCGATTTGATGAGATCAGGCAAACTCTTTGAAGATATTGGTTTACCGCCAATTAACAAAGACGATGACCGTGTCATGATATGTGGCAGCATGCCGTTTAATGCGGAAGTCTCTGAGATTCTAGATGGTTTCGGTCTCACTGTGTCACCACGCATGGGCGTTCAAGCCGACTATGCGGTCGAAAGAGCGTTTGTCGGTTAAGATTAATTTGATTAAAATCACAATTATTATAAATAATTCTTGACGCTCAAAAATAGGCTGCTATAATACGCAGCCTATACAGAGTTAACCCTGTAGCCCAATTCAATAAAGTTCGCATTATAAACTTTATTATCTAACATGCCAGTGTGATGGAATTGGTAGACATGACGGATTCAAAATCCGTTGCCTATAAAGCGTGTCGGTTCGAGTCCGACCACTGGTACCATTTTTAAAATAAAAAACCCTCCCTAGTCGGAGGTTTTTTTATGCCTATACAATAACTCATGCAGCAGCTATTTACTTATATATGGTCGATACAGACAGCTGCATTAATATAGATATATTAACGCTCAAAACCTTCAAATAAAAGTTGCTGATTGCCGTTATTCCTTTTGCATGAATAGGTTCAAAAACATCGCTGTAACTCATTCATATACCTAACAATCAATACCAAAATAACCATAATATCAGGTAAAATAGTGGTCATGACCGCTTCTATCAACCCTAGCCCGCGTAAGATTATTCACATCGACATGGATGCCTTTTATGCCAGTGTTGAACAGCGCGACTTCCCTGAGTTACGTGGCAAGCCCTTGGTAGTGGGCGGCGACCCAAATGGTCGCGGTGTGGTGGCAGCGGCGAGCTATGAAGTGCGTAAATTTGGTGTGCGGTCTGCAATGTCCTGTTATGAGGCACGCAAACGCTGTCCAGACGTGGTGTTTGTGCGACCACGCTTTGATGTCTACCGTGCTGTCAGCAGTGATATCCGCAGTATCATGCACCGCTTGACCCCGCATGTTGAACCCTTATCTCTAGATGAAGCTTATCTCGATGTCACTGGCTTGCAAGTCCAGCAAGGTTCTGCGACTTTGATGGCTAATTGGCTACGGGCGCAAATCTTAGAACAGACCGGATTAACTGCCTCTGCTGGGGTGTCGTTTAATAAGATGCTGGCAAAAATTGCTTCTGATATCAACAAACCGAATGGCACAGCGATTATCACCCCAGCCGATGCTGATGCGTTTATCAGTACGCTACCTATTGAGCGTTTTCACGGTATTGGTAAGGCAACTGCTACGCGCCTCCATGCGATGGGCGTGAGCAATGGTGCTGATCTTCGACGCATACCAGCCGCCGTATTGGTGCAGGAGTTTGGCAAACGCGGCCAGTTTTATCACGATATTGCTCATGGTCGTGATGAGCGCCCTGTCAAATCTGAGCGCACGCATAAATCTGTGGGTTCTGAGACCACATTCCGAGACAATTTAAGTGATAATGACGCACTAAGAGCCCAAATCTACGAGCAAAATGACGATGCGTTTGGACAAATGCAAAAAAAACAGCTGATTGCTTATACCATTACCATAAAAATAAAATACGCTGATTTTACTCAAATTACACGCTCGCACACCTTGTCGACGGCATTCTCCAATGCTAACTCTGCTCATTATTGGCTTGATAAGCTATTTTTAGACATTCCACGTGACCTTCCTATTAGGTTGGTTGGGGTTACTTATTCTTCATTAACCCCTGCCACGCAATTACTGCCACAGTTAAACCTTTTTGAATAACCTAATGAATTTCTAGTGTTAAAGCAGTAAGCTGCTATCTACTGTTTACAGTAAATGCTTAGGCTATTTGAATAATTAAAATAGCTTTTATACCAGTTTATCCTTTCGCAAACTATCCCTTCATATGCTCATTTCTGCTACAATTACGCCAAAATTCCTATCTATTCAAAGACTGATTATGACCGACTCTCGCCCTGTAGCTGCCGATAGTAATACCGCCATTCATACTGATACAAACGCTGATATATTAGACTATTTAAGCGTAGACGATTACGATTATGAGCTACCAGATACTCTGATTGCTCGTTACCCGTTGTCAGAACGCTCCGCTTCAAAATTATTATATCTGCCTGCCGACCATCATGGTGATAAGATCAGTCAAGCCGAAGATCGTTTATTTGCTGAATTACCTGATCTATTAAATGCAGGCGATTTGATCGTATTTAACGATACCAAAGTCATGAAAGCGCGCTTGTTTGGTCAAAAAGATACTGGCGGCAAGGTTGAAGTATTGATTGAACGTTTGGTTAATATCTCGGATTTGGATATAGCGACTCTTCACTTAGTGACGACAGATGAGCAGCCAGTTATTAAAGAGCATGTAGCATTTTGTCATGTCAAAGCCAGTAAAGCCCCCAAGCTTGGTCAGCGACTGGCGCTTGCGGATGGTCATATGGGCTGCGTAATGATTGGTCGCCAAGACAATTTATTTATCCTAGCATTTGACGCGCCTATTTTGCCTCATTTAGAGCTTTATGGTGAGTTGCCCATTCCGCCCTACTTTGAGCGTCATGCCGATGCCACGGACAATACCCGTTACCAAACGGTCTTTCATGATCCAGCCAAGCTTGCCAGCGTTGCCGCACCCACAGCCAGTCTGCATTTTGATGAGAGTGTATTAAGCAAGCTTGCAGCAAAAGGGATCAATACAGCATTTGTCACACTACACGTTGGCGCTGGTACTTTTGCCCCTGTAAAGACAGATAACTTGCTCAACCACACCATGCACAGCGAATACGCGCATCTACCGCAACCGACCGCCGACCTTATCAATCAAACCCATGCGAATGGCAAGCAAGTCATCGCTATTGGCACAACGGTGACGCGCGTACTAGAAACAGCGTATCAAAAAACAGCGGCTGACGGCAAAGCACTTGCTAGCTGGTCAGGCGACACCGATATCTTTATCTATCCTGGATTTAAATTTGGAGTCATAGATCGTTTATTGACTAACTTTCACTTACCCAAGTCTACCCTATTGATGCTCGTATCAGCATTTGCGGGCAAGGCCGCTATCGAACAGGCGTATCAACATGCTATCCAAGCTGAATATCGCTTTTTTAGTTATGGCGATGCGATGCTCCTTGACAAAAAAATCAGGTAATACCTTTAAAGTTGCAACATTATTAGGCATTATTAGTCAACGTTACTTTTTAGTAGCTACTAAAAAGTAACGTCTATGAAATAAACTGGTAAACTAAAGCGTATTTTGTTATAACAGCACAAGTAACTCACACTCTAAGGGCTGCACATGTCTCGTCATTTATCTCATCGCTTGACTACTGTAAATTGTGCGGTGTCGATGGCGTTACTTTATTCAATAGGCTCTATTGCTATATCGTCTAGCGCGCAGGCAGCAACGATCGGTAAGACTGTCGTAACCTCTGCGCAGCACGAACCCTTAGCCGCCAGTATAATAGTGACTGACATTAAAGCCGCTGACTTTTCAGCCAGCTTAGCGAACCCTATTATTTATCAACAAATGGGGCTTACGCCAACGGATTCAATGACGGTGAGTTTTAGACCCACGTCAGCCAGCAGCGGGCAAGTTTTGATCAACACCACGCAGCCCGTTTCTAAGCCTTTTGCCGATGTGGTCTTAGCCATTAATGACGGAGGTCAACGCAATGTCATTCCTAAGACATTGCTCATGCCTCTTGATGACAGCATACCTATTAAGCCATTTAACAAACCTTCTAAAAATATCGTGACCGGTGCAAAGAAACCCAATTTGCCTGTCATTTCAGCTACCAACGCCAAACCGTTGACGGTTAGAAAAGGTGCGCCGCCGCCATTGATATCAACACCTAGAGCGACGACAGTTACCTCAAACTTGCCAGTAATAGCTACCTCTGCACCGCAGAGCAATCGTCCTATTTATGCCCCAAGTCGCTTGGATAATGGGCGTTTGAATGATAGCAACAACGTCATGACAACGGCTGCTAGCGCTGTAGATATCAGTCCTGTTGACAAGGCAACTAGCAACCCTGTCGAAAACAAAGTGATGACCAATAAAAGCATGGCTGACAGTACAACGGTAAATAATAATAAGACAATTGCTGGAATCACTGACAAACAGTTCGATATTTTAAATATACAAATCACAAGACAGATACAGCCTAGCAATAAGACCAGTACTGGCATCATGGCCAACGCTCCTGCATCGCCAATGCCGAATAACAATGCTGCCAGCACTGCATCAATGGCAAAGTCAGATTCTAATAGCGCTACTACTGCTGCACCAAGCAACATCCCCTCTAGCGCTGTTGCCGCAGTGTCGCCTACAGTGAATAGCAATACTGCCGCTACAATTAACACAGCAACTAATCGCGCTATTAGCACGTCCGTTGACTATCAAGTACAGCGCAACGATAGCTTATGGGTTATTGCTCAGCAAATTGCCCAAAAAAACAACCTAGACGTTCAAACGGTCATGAAACAAATTCAGGCACAAAACCCGAATGCTTTTATCAATAAAGATGCAGATCAACTAAAAGCGGATGCTAAACTGAGCTTACCCAATTATGAAGTCGTGCCATCACAGCAAAACTTGGAAGCGGCTATTAATGCTCAAAGACAGTATAGACTGAGCGCAAACACCCCTACCGTCAAGAAAGCAGCGCCCCCAAAACCAGCGGCTAAAACGACAACTGAGACAGCATCTGAGACAACTCAAGCAGCTCAAAACTCTGAAAGCCCTAAGAAGCCAGCCGCCACTAAAACCCAGATATTATCAAAAGCGCGTTTTTCTGTGCTCGCACCTAGTTCTAATACTGATAAAAATGGCAACGCCGACGGCAATAATGCTAAAGCAGCAACGGCCACGGGCAATGGTCTCAGTACAGAGACCTTAGCAACGCTCAAAGCCTCTAGGCAAGAAGCTGCGTCACAAGCACAGCGCCTGTCAAAAACCAACAATATGCTTGACAGTTATACTAGTAAATTGCAATTACAAAACCAAAAACTGGCGGAGCTTCAAGCTCGTCTCAAAAAATTACGCAATCAATAATTGCCTGACTGATCAGCGCAGTGTGCTGCAACAGTGATCGTAGGCGTGGGAGTAACTATGGACAATATGCTATATATCATCGCCGGACTGGTACTTATTTTAATCATAGCCGTCTTGGTAATGCGCAAGAACAAGGCGCAGAAGCCATCAGCACCTACGGCTGGGCAGGCCGACAAGAATTTGGCAGCCAGCAACCCAGCGACTACATCTGGAGCCAAGCAGCGCAGTCCTACGCAGCAAAGTGCTGATAACGAAGGCAAATTTGATAACCTATCGGTTGCGCAGCGCTTTATAAATCAACAGCGCTATGACAAAGCCATTGAAACACTCAGTCGTGGTCTCATAGAAAAACCCAATGACAGTCAGCTATTGCTGAAGCTCTTAGGTATATACGCAACTACCAATCAAACGGATGACTTTCATCGCGTCTATGATGACATTAAAAGTCACAGTGACCCAAAAAGCATCGCACAAGCCGATGAACTAAAATCATTACTCACTGAAGAGCAAAACCAAGCAGCACAGTATGCGGTAGCGGCAGAAGATACTCAAAATACTGACTTTGAAAGTTTGGATTTTGACTTACCTGCCAGCCAAGCCGTCAATACACCGACTGTTCAAGATACGGTTACTGCTGAAGATAGCGCTACACCTCTAATCGATGAACCTACCGAAAAATCAGGACTGTCTGATGACTTTAATGATGTCAATCCTACCATTGAAAATGTCGATGACACGTTTGATCTGACGCTTAATGACCTAGAAAATGATGGCGACGAGCCAACCGCTACTAGCGTTATGCCTGTCAGTCAGGTCGACATCGTCGAAGAGGAAAATCTGACTCTAGATGCTAGCGATACTACGCCTATCATTCAAGACAACGATATCAGCGACTTTGATTTTGGCCTTGATTTGCCTGAGCAGACGGATAATATTACTGAACCTTCTGTCAGCTCCACTACTGACAGTGCGCCTCAAGACATCATGTTAGAAGATGAAGACTTTGTCTTAGATTTTTCAGACTTAGAGGCTGGTGTGGATACAGATGCTGCCAAGGCGACTGGCGAAACTACGACAGATGTGACTCAGAATAGTGAAGACGACTTTGTATTGTCTTTAGACGATATCGATGAATCAGTTGCTATAGACAATGTCTTAGAAAGTGAACAGCCTGCTCTTGCAGAAGATAATGATCTGGGTGATTTTATCCTTGAAGAGAACAACTTTAAAGACAATGATCTTGCAAACAACGACCTTGAAAACGACAGCTTTGAAAACAATAATTTCGAAAGCAATGACTTTGAAGACAGTAGCTTTGAAGACAGTAGCCTTGAAGATCAGCCACTTGATAATAATGCTTTAGAAAACACTCATATTGAAGCATCAAGCATGGCACCAGCTACGCCATTGACGTTTGATGAAGACACATTAGCAAACGATGATTTTGATTTTAACTCGCTAGCAGATGCACCAACGGCGACGACTCCAGTCGATGCTGAGTATGATGTAAGTACAGTGGACAGTGAGATTGTTACTTACAATGAAGTCGAAACAAAAGAAGATTTCTCTTTACGTTTTGCCGCAGACTTTGATTTTGTCAAAACACTAGATAGCAATCAAGTCACTTTAGACTTGGCTGGTCAATATTTACAGTTGGGTGAATATGACAGTGCCAAACGTTTGCTAAACGAAGTCATGACTCAAGGTAATAGCGAGCAGCAGCAACAAGCTCAAATGCTACTTGACCGCACTGCATAGTCAATAACCTCATCTCGTATCAGCAAGTATTCTCTAATCATTTAGAATAAATACTTGCTGATTTTTTTTGCATTTAGCCCTTATACTATCTATCATCATACTACCTATCATTACCAAGCTCTCTCGTCTCTTTTTTTGCCTCCCTTGACTGTGCCAATATTATGCCATCACCTGCTATGACAAAAAACTTATCCGACCCCATTCAACTCATTTATGCTGGTGGCACTTTTGGTAGCTACGGACGACCCTTAGCGCCTTTGTCAGCAGAAATATTTTTACCCACATTGCAACAGCTGCTAGTTGAGCAAGATAGTTCGGGCAATCTACCTCAAATTTCATGGCTCGACAATACCCTAATTAAAGACAGCAGCCAGCTCACGCCCAGCGACTTTATACATTTCTACACGCTCCTATTAAACGCTTATGCACAAGGTGACAGACGCTTTGTATTAATCACTGGTACTGACACTTTAAGTTACTTAGGGGCGTTTTTAGCGGAAGCTTTTGCGGGCAGCGATATTTGTATTGTCGTAACCGGTAGCATGCGTCCGTTACTAGACAGTGAGGTTTTGCATAACTATAGCGTCGATGCGAACAGTGACGCGTGGGACAATCTGACGGACGCCTTAAAACTGGCAGCAGCTGGTGAATCTGGTGTTAAGATCTGCTTTAGTGGCGAGTCATGGCCAGCACAAACGGTGCAAAAGATACACAGTCACGATCTGATGGCATTTACCGGACATTCTCGAGCGGCTTATCCGGCCAATAGCTATATCAGAACGTTACCAGATACACGACGGCAGCATTGGCTGGATGACCAGTACGATATAATTGATGCTATTCAAAGTCGCGCTGAGCAAGTACGCATCCATGCTTTATATTGTTTACCTAATGACACTGAGGTGATGAGCAATCAGCTACAAGCGTTATTGTCGCAGCCGCCATCTGGCATTATGCTATTGGGGTTTGGTGCAGGCAATGTTCCTTATTCAGACGCATTAGCAGCAGCTCTACAGCTTGCTTATGAGCATGGACATATGGTGATATGTGCCAGCCAATCGCCTTTTGGCGGAGTGAGTGACAGTTATGCTGCTGGTAGTTGGCAGTATGACTATCATGTGATAGCAGGTGGGCGCTTAACGATTCCCGCTATTTACGCTCGCTTATTGTGGCTATTACTGCGTTATGACAGTCCTGCCAGACGTCGACAGCGCTGGTTAAATAACGTCACTCAAGCTGGTACGACCATTAAAAAACGCTAACTGACCACTACCTCCTACTCAACTGTATACATTCTGAACACACCATGACTGAGATTAAGCATATAGCGTCTGAAGATTCACCCATTTATACCTTAGCGATTGCGGTTGAGTTTTTGGGTACTCATTATCATGGCTGGCAGCGGCAACGAGAAGTGCTCGGCGTCCAACAAGCGCTAGAGACTGCCATCGGTAAGGTCGCCAACGAACCGGTAGAAGTAATCGCTGCTGGTCGCACCGATGCCAGCGTGCATGCCAGCAATATGATTGCCCATTTTACTACCCGCGCTTATCGACCTTCAAACAATTGGTTGCGCGGCGTCAATAGCCTGCTGCCCGATGACATCGCCCTGCGCTGGATTCAACCGATGCCAGCGGACTTCCATGCACGCTTTGGTGCCATTGCTCGCCGCTATCGTTATATCACTCTTAATCAAGCACAGCGCCCCGCTATTTTGAATCATCAAGTAACGCACATCTATGAGCCACTTGATTTGGCAGCGATGCAATTGGCTGCTGCCGAAATCGTTGGTATTCATGATTTCAGTAGCTACCGCGCGGCCGCTTGTCAGTCTAATCAGCCAGTACGAACCGTCAGTCATGCTAGGTTATTTGCTCATGGCCAGTTTATCGTTTTTGACATCCAAGCAGATGGATTTTTGCACCACATGGTGCGTAACTTGATGGGCACCTTATATGCCATCGGCAAGCACCACCTAGAACCGGCAGATTTTTTACGTATTTTAGCCAAAAAAGACCGTACGATTGCACCGCCTACCGCCTCTGGAGATGGTTTATATTTTATTAACGCCTACTATCCTGAACGCTTCCAGCAGTTATTACCGGATGCCCCTCTGACGCCCATTTGGTTGAATTTACCTGACTAGATTGATATAAGCTGGTATACATAACGGTTACAAGCTGTCAAGTAAAAACCTATAGCTGTATTGCTTTAATCAGCAAACTTACGTATAATGTCGGCTTATTTTTAATTGATTGATACAAATTATGGCAAAAGACGAGATTATTGAATTTGAAGGCGAAGTTATTGATACCCTTCCAAATACATTGTTTAAAGTTCGTTTAGAAAACGGACACGAGATCATTGCGCACATCTCAGGTAAGATGCGTAAGCATTACATTCGTATCTTGACTGGTGATAAAGTTAAGGTCGAAATGACGCCTTATGATTTGTCCAAAGGTCGCATTACTTATCGCGGCAAAAACTAATACGATTATCAACTAGAATGGTTATAACAGCATTTGTATCAAGACGTTTCATTAATAAACGGTTTTGGCTAATATAAATTCTTGAGTGGTTTAACTGATAATAATAATGACATTGCTAACCTACTCATTATTGCCTATCATATTCTAGTCGCTGGTTTTGCCATAAAAAATACCGCTATTTAACAGCGGTATTTTTTTGTATGGCTTTTAAGATTTTCTAGGGCGTGTCCTCATTTTAAAAATGGTCATAAAAATGAGATAAATTGCCGTCAAACGAGGAAAATAGTGCAAATAATATCGGGATATTAATCAGCTATTTGACGATGTTTGGCAAAATTTAGCCATTTTTAGCCCATTTAGATACAATCGCTTAAATTGAGGACACGCCCTAATACTGAACCGTTATTTAAACTCTACTGTCGCCCCATTTTGAATGACGCCTAGCAGCGCTAACGCATCCCAGTTGGTCAAACGTACGCAACCTGCCGAGGCTTGGCGACTGATACGAGCAGGATCGGGCGAACCATGAATACCATACGAGGGCTTGCTTAGCCCAATCCATACCATTCCCACAGGATTATTAGGGCCAGGTGGAATAATCGCCTTACTGCCGTCATCAGCAGTATAAGTATAATTGGGCTCATGCACTTTTACTTCTACGGTATGCGTGCCTGTTGGCGATGGTGTTGCCGTGCTACCTACAGTAGTTGGATAGCTGGCAACCAAATTGTCTTGCGCATCATAAGCATAGAGGGTTTCGGTCACTCTATCAGCGACCACACGGCTGACAGGCTTGGTATTAGGTTTGCCAGGATTGTAGACGGTGATGGTTTCGCCTGCGCTAAAACTGGCAGTGGGATTGAGCGATTTTAGATACTTTTCACTAATATGAAATTTTTCTGCCAGCCCTTCGGTCACACTTTCGTAATACATCCCCTCGAGCTTGGCTTTTTCTTTTGCCGCTGCTGGGATAGTGGTGGTTTTAATATTAATATCCGCCTCAGTCAGCTGATAGCTCACCAATACTGGTTGCGCCATCAGCTTGTCGTTTTTAGTTAATGCTTGCCACGTTTCTGTATTCAGCGTTTCTGTGACCGTCAAGCCATTGGCTTTTTGAAATGCTTGCATGGCTTTGCGGGTATTTTTGCCCCAATAGCCGTCAACAGGACCCACGCCACTGTGCTGCCAATTTAATAATGCTTGTAGCTTGGTGCCAGTATTGCGATTAATATTCATCCCCGCCTGCCAATTGGCGCTATTCACTTTTTGAGCAATCTCTGGTAAATTTTCTGTGCTATATTTAATCGTGGGTAAAAATTTATTCAGTGATACGGTAGTTTTACTCTTGCCTGTCAGCTTTTGACTAACGCTATTGGTCACTGGACTCATGTCAGTGGACTTATCTTTCACTGTACTATCAGTCGCTTCCATGGCAGGTGTATTGGTAGCAGACTTATTAGTAGCAGATTCATTAGCAATAGTGCTGTTAGTGCTATCGCTAGTGTTAACAACATTATTACTGCTACTTGATTGCGTGCTTTCATCGGTCGCTGTCATATTTTCAGTGGTTGCTGCCACGCTTTGACCTATGAAAATAGTGGTTGATAAACCGATCGCCAATAACGCAGTGCTTATTTTTGTCAATTGATACATGTGGTGCTCCTAAAATTATTATTTGCCTTATCAAAATTTCTTTATCAAGTTTTATTGCTCTAATCTACTATTGATCTCTATCGTTTTAATTCTTTATGAGCAGTCTTTGCATGAATAAAAGTTATTATTGCTTACTGATAAGCTACTCATATTGCCATATTCTCTTGTGAGCATATAATATCTTTATGTTACTAAGCGCCTTATCCTGCGGTGTCTGTGTTAATAAGACGTCCATTTTACTAACATTATTAGGGCGTGTCCTCAATTCAACCGATAGCGATCTAAATGGGCTAAAAGTGGTTAAATCCTTGGCGCATAAAAAACCCATAAACTGCTAAGCAATTTATGGGAGTTGATCTCGAAATAAGACAGCTAAAATATGGTAGAAACCTTAGCAGCTATTAGCGTGGTTTTTTATACCAATTTAGCCAACACCGCTTGCCCCATTTCTTTGCAGCCTATTTGTTTTAAGGCGGCTTCACTGGCATCTAGAATATCAAGGGTGCGCAAACCATCATCAAGAACATCACTGACGGCCTGCTCAATCGCTTGGGCAGCTTGTTCTTGCTTAAAGGTATAGCGTAGCATCATCGCGACTGAAAGAATCGTAGCTAATGGATTGGCTTTGTCTTGACCAGCAATATCAGGGGCTGAACCATGACATGGCTCATACATACCTTTACCAGCGGCATCAAGACTGGCAGACGGTAGCATCCCGATAGAGCCTGTCAACATAGCGGCTTCATCAGACAAGATATCGCCGAACATGTTGCCCGTCACCATGACATCAAACTGTTTGGGATTTTTGATCAGCTGCATACAAGCATTGTCAGCATACATGTGTGATAACGCCACATCGCTATAGTCCGCTTGCTGCATCTCAATCATTGTCTGCTTCCACAGCTCAGTGACTTCTAGGACATTGGCTTTATCTACCGAGCAAACTTTGGCTGGCGTACCTGCTGCCTGTGCGCGTGTTTGCGCCAATTCAAAGGCGACCTTACCGATACGCTGAATCTCACTGGTGCTATACACCATGGTGTTATAGCCTTGTTGCTCGCCGTTTTCCAACGTGCGGATACCACGTGGCTCACCAAAATAAATACCGCCTGTCAATTCACGGACAATCAGTAAATCGAGACCTGAGATAATCTCAGGCTTGATACTAGAGGCATTGACAAGCTGCGGATACAGCTTTGCCACACGTAGATTGGCAAACAAACCCAGCTCACTACGAATTTTAAGCAGACCACGCTCAGGGCGTTTGCTACGCTCGATACCATCCCATTTAGGTCCACCAACTGCACCTAGTAATACGGCATCAGCAGCACGCGCACGTGCTAGTGTCTCATCTGGTAAAGGCTCACCCGTTGCATCGACTGCCACCCCACCGATTAACCCAGATTCAAGGGTCAAACCTAACGAAAATTTCTTATTAATCGCTTCGAGCACATCAACAGCTTGAGTCATGATCTCAGGGCCAATACCATCGCCCGCTAATGTTAAAATCGTTGCCATAATGATCCTTTTGGGTAAGTAAGTTTTTATAATAGGTACTGATAGCGCTGTATTACCGTCTTCTATAAGACCACCACTATCGATAATAAGCTACCATCAATAATGATAGCCATCACAGAAGAGGTTGTTGTCTTTAATTAAGCTAGGTTTTGTAGAAGCATCCAATTGAGAGTCTAGGTATCAAGCCACGGCTTTTAATGGAGTGGTCTTTTTCTCAATAATACTGGTCTCTACAAATTCCCCTTGATGCTCAGCGCCCAGCTGTTTACAAAAGCGCCGCTGCAAATTACTGTCTTGCGACAACTCAATGCATAAAGGCTCAGGCGATGCCGTGTCTAACAAGCTCCCTGAGTTGTCGCTAGATTTTTTTTGATAAGCATGTAACTGATAGGTGCCTGGCTCGACGAAATCATGAATAATCGCAAAACGTTCAACATAGCCGACGTTATTTTCTGGATAGAAATTCACCTGTACTTCGCGTTTTGCAGGTTTCACCCGCGCGTAGTAATTGGTCAGTCCTGGCATACCAGAAGCAGACAACGGAACGATTTTAACAGCACTTTCATTAGCAAGTAGCGTCATGTCGATGTTCATCTGTGCTCGTGCCCGCTGATCGGTTTTATTTATAGGCATAATAACCAGCATGTCAGGACTCACCGGCTCGTGGGTATCCGGTGCAATCACTAAGGTTTTATCTATCTGCACAATTTCGCAGTGGTAGGTGCCTATGCAAGAAATATTCACCTCACCCGTGATAGGTTGAATATTTCCCACTCGTACCTTGGCACTATCTGCCTTGTCTATTTGTTTATAACCCGTCAATGACTGACAGCCTGTTAACAATAAGCTTACAGCGACAGCCATACTTGTCCAGACAGCATAACGTTGTTTATTCATAATGACGGCTACTATTTAATATGGAAGATAAATTACCCTTCATTCTAGCCAGTTCATCACGATAACTCAACGCTGCGTTACTATTGTTCATCGGTTTTTTATAGCCACTGGTCTATGAGTTACTCTCTACGCACGTACTTGATTGAATATCCAAGGCGTTTTTTGCATCATTTGATGCTCGTAGTCTTTGATAGCATCACTTTGCTGTAGCGTTAAGCCGATATCATCCAACCCATTTAGCAAGCAATGTTTGCGAAATTCATCAACTTCGAAAGGATACTCTTCCCCAGTTGAAGTAACGACCACTTGGCGCTCAAGATCGGCGGTTAGCTCATAGCCTTCGTTAGCAAGCGTATCTTTCATTAGGGTATCTACAATTGCCTCGTCCAAGACAATTGGTAGCATGCCATTTTTAAAACAGTTGTTATAAAAAATATCGGCAAAGCTTGGCGCGATCACCGTACGAAAGCCGTATTCTGACAATGCCCACGGTGCATGCTCACGACTAGAACCACAACCAAAGTTGCGGCGTGCCAGTAAGATAGTCGCGCCTTGGTAACGTGGCTTATTCAATACAAAGTCTGGGTTAATCACTCGCGTGCTATTGTCTTGACCCGGATAGCCTTCGTCTAGATAGCGCCAATCATCAAATAGATTGACACCAAAGCCAGTACGTTTAATAGACTTTAAAAACTGCTTTGCAATGATTTGGTCGGTATCGACGTTTGCGCGATCGAGTGGGCAAACGATACCTGTTTGGGTGTTATAAGCTTGCATGGTTTTTCCTTAAAATATCGATTACTAACGTAAAATTTTCTGGCTGCTTAATACAGCTCAAAAGAGCGTGCCATTTGCTTGACTATCTTAGTCATCCTACCCGTTTCATTTTTGGAATAGTTCAGGTGTAGGACCGCTTCCTTACCGTCATCAACCTTAATAACATGATAGAAAACTTGACCGTTTTCTCTGTAGCCGCTTACTGTATAGGTGTTATCTTTTAAAAGCTCGTAAGTAACTGTGGTATCTGTCTTATATCGATGTTGCTTCTCTTTCAGATAATCGCTATCTGTATAAAAGAAGACATTTGGTGTATAACTGCCAAAGATTAAAATATCGGCATTGGAATTGGACAACTTAAAATGGCGTCCATCTCCATTATCTGCCTCGGGTAGCCATTTTAATTGGTTAGGCACATCGATACAGTAGGCGAATTTTGCATTACAGTATTCAAGAGCCATCGCTAACTGAGCGCTACTCAATAAGCAAAATAAAACAAACAGCCTTTTCATTTTTATGCTCTATAGAAATGTAGAATTAAAACGTACGCACATCGACAAAGTGACCTGCCAATGCGGCGGCGGCGGCCATTGCTGGACTGACCAAATGCGTACGACCACCATTGCCCTGACGACCTTCGAAGTTACGGTTAGAGGTTGAAGCGCAATGCTCTTGTGGCTCAAGTTTATCGGCATTCATGGCAAGGCACATCGAGCAACCCGGCTCGCGCCATTCAAAACCAGCCTCAGTAAACAGAGCATCCAAGCCTTCTGCTTCGGCTTGTAGTTTAACTTGACCAGAACCCGCCACGACGATGGCTTCTTTAATATTGTCCGCGACTTTACGACCTTTAATCACGGCGGCGGCATCGCGCAAATCTTCGATACGCGAATTGGTACACGAACCAATAAAGATACGATCAAGCTGGATGTCAGTGATTTTTTGGCCAGCATCTAAACCCATATAGGTATAAGCACGTAACCAGCCTTCTTCTTGCGCTTCATCAGCGGCTTGATCAGGCGTCGGTACTGACTGTGTGATATCAACAACCATTTCAGGAGAGGTGCCCCAAGAGACTTGTGGTGCTATTTGACTACCATCCAGCTCAACCACCGTATCAAATACTGCGTCATCATCTGAATACAAGGTACGCCAGTAAGCTTCCGCTTGCTCCCACTGCTCAGTGGTTGGTGCATAAGGACGGCCTTTGACGTAATCAATGGTCGTGCCATCGACCGCGACCATACCAACGCGAGCACCCGCTTCGATTGCCATGTTACAGACAGTCATGCGACCTTCCATACTCATGTCTTCAAAGACTTGCCCTGCAAATTCGATGGCATGCCCTGTCCCGCCAGCGGTACCAATTTTGGCAATAATAGCAAGTACCACATCTTTTGAGGTCACGCCAGCGCCAAGCTTACCCGTGACACGGATTTGCATATTTTTTGATTTCTTTTGAATCAAACACTGCGTTGCCAACACATGCTCGACTTCTGATGTGCCGATACCATGCGCCAAACAACCAAGTGCACCGTGGGTTGCAGTATGCGAATCACCACAAACCACGGTCATACCAGGTAAAACCAAACCTTGCTCAGGGCCAACCACATGCAAGATACCTTGACGGGCATCATTGATGGTAAATTCAGCAATATCAAACTTAGTACAATTGTCATCTAAGGTGAGTACTTGTAAACGCGACACTTTATCCTTGATACCCGCGACGCCTTCTAAACGCTCCTTGGTCACCGTTGGCACATTGTGATCGGGGCTAGCGATGTTAGCCGACAGACGCCATGGCGCTCTATTGGCCAAATCCAGACCTTCAAAGGCTTGTGGACTCGTTACTTCATGCAGTAGATGGCGGTCGATATAAATCAGGCTCGAACCATCATCACGCTTGGTGACTTCATGAGCATTCCAAAGTTTGTCATATAACGTTTGACCGGCCATGTTGCTATCCTTTATTAGTTGCTAATCACTGAATCTATTTACCCGCTCACACAACAGCAAGCAAGGTTATTATTGAATATTTTTATCTAAAGACACGCATTTTATTCATAAAGTGGCGTTATGTTACTGACGCCTTTCATAATAAACTTAGGGTCTGTTGAACATCTATATCAACACCAATTGATGAGTTTTCAGGTAAATTGATAAAACTGGCCATCAATACAGGCGTTAGACGGCTAATTACCAAGTTAATAGAATAAATACGTCTTGATACCTTGTGATTATAGCAGGCTAATCCTATAATAATAATTGATGATTTTTACGTAGTCGCAAACTTTTATTTCTAATACATTGTGACTAGGTCAGCCAACTTTTATTTATAGCTCGCTACGCAGCTAAGGACATCGGTTTGAATACCACGAATTTGACGACATTCGTCACTGTTATGCACACAGGCAGCATCTCAGGCGCAGCAGAAAAGCTCTTTATTACTCAGCCTGCCGTCAGTAAGCGCATCAAAAATTTAGAAGATGAATTTAACATTACGTTGTTTGATACGGTCGGTCGCGGTATTGTGCCGACTCAAGCCGCTAGTGAAATGCTGCCGCACGCCAAGCGCTGGCTCGATGATTATGAGAACTTCAAAATCAATTTACAACACTCTCAGCACATCGTGTCGGGTAAATTGGTCATTGGTACCAGCCACCATATTGGCTTGCATCATTTGGCTCCTGTGCTCAAGCACTTTATTCAAGCCTATCCTGCGGTGCAGTTAGAAGTTCATTTTGTCGACTCTGAAACGGCGCACAAGGCGGTGTTAGATGGTGACTTATCATTAGCATTCCTAACGTTGCCACCTGTCTACGATAAGCGTTTGACGTATCACACGCTTTGGTCAGACCCACTCTACTTTATGACCGGCACATTATCGCCTTTAGCGACCAAAGCCAATGTCACTTTAGAGCAATTGGCCCGCTATCCTGCTATTTTGCCCTCTGCCAATACTTTTACCAGCCAAATTACCTTAGCTGAGTTTGCTAAGCATAATCTAAAACCTTACGCCACCATGAGTACCAACCCACTTGAGTCCATTCGGATGTTGGTTTCTGTTGGCCTAGGATGGTCAGTATTGCCTCAAACCCTAGTCAGTCAAGATTTAGAGCGTATCAATATGGCAGATAATATTGAGCTACAGCGTTACCTCGGTGTGGTTATCAATCCAAAGCTGACTCGCTCTAGTAGCGTGACTGCCTTATTAGACTTGCTTGCCCCAATTGATTAAACGGCTTTTAGTAAGTAGCAAATGATTGTTTGAAACCTTTATTGGCTTTGTATAAAACCTTACGTTACAAAGCCAAGCTCAGTTGTTCGCATTTTTAACAGCCATACGTTATAATGCGTTTGGCTTTGTTTTCTATAACATAAATTTACCAGAATAACACTGATAGTCATATTTTGAAGACTTCGAGTAATATATGATGGTAAACAGTAGGTTTAATGGTTTTAAATGATTGATTATATAAGTGAGTAGCATTTGTAAAAAACTAGCAGATAAGGGCGATAGACAAGATTGCGATTGAGCCACGCTTGTTGTCCTCTAATCACTATTTTATGAATATTACTTTTAAAACAGTATCAATCATATAAAACTAACAGAAAATACTGACTAAAAGTCAAAAGCCATTATGTCCTACTTAATGGCTTTTTTTGTCTTTAAATATTGTTTATAAACATCATCTTGTGATGACTTAATTTTATATAGTTAAAAATAATTACAGCCAACAACGTTGGTTAAGGACAGTTTATATGAATGGGATTTCTAGTGGCGTGCTGATATCGTTGGGCGCCTACTTCTTAGTGATGATTGGGATTGGCATTTACGCTTATTTTAAGCAAGCCAATGATACTGAAGGCTACATGTTAGGAGGACGTAATTTAGGTCCCGCAGTCACTGCATTATCAGCAGGGGCGTCGGACATGTCAGGTTGGTTGCTCCTTGGCCTACCAGGCTATATGTATGCCGATGGTGTCGTAAGTATGTGGATCGCACTTGGTTTGACACTAGGTGCCTTATTGAACTATATCATTGTGGCACCGCGCCTTCGCGTTTATACCGAAGTCGCTGACAATGCGATTACCTTGCCGGACTATTTCGCCAACCGCTTTGAAGATAAATCGCACATGCTGCGTGTCATATCAGCAATCGTTATCATCTTATTTTTCACCGTTTATACCGCCGCAAGTCTAGTAGGTGGTGGTAAACTCTTCGAAAGCTCACTCAACTTATCATATAGCACGGGTCTGTGGGTAACTGCTGGTGTCGTCGTTGCCTATACCCTATTCGGTGGTTTCTTAGCGGTATCGATGACTGACTTTGTACAGGGCGTCATCATGTTATTTGCAATGGTGATCGTACCAGTTGTTGCCTTTACAGATCTTGGCGGTATATCAGCAACGACTGAAGCCGTTCGAAACATTGATCCAAGTTTATTAGATGTCACCAGTGGCATGACTATTATTGGTATTATCTCATTAATGGCATGGGGGCTTGGCTACTTTGGTCAACCACATATCATCGTTCGTTTTATGGCGATACGTTCGGTCAAAGACGTACCAATGGCCCGTAATATCGGTATGAGCTGGATGGTTGTCAGCTTAATTGGTTCTTTAATGACAGGTTTTGCTGGTCGTGCTTATGTACAGAAAACCGCAATGACCTTGGATGATCCTGAGACCATATTCTTAGTCTTTACACAGTTTTTATTCACACCGCTGGTTTCAGGGTTCTTATTAGCCGCTATTTTAGCTGCGATTATGAGTACCATTTCATCGCAGCTATTGGTGGTATCAAGCTCGCTGACTAAAGATGTCTACAAGCTATTCTTCGATAAAGATGCTCCTGAAGCACGCCAAGTACTAGTGGGTCGTATCTCGGTTGTAGCGGTAGCCATCGTATCTATCTTGCTCGCCTCTGATCCCGATAGCTCAGTATTGAGCTTAGTTTCTAACGCTTGGGCAGGATTTGGTGCAGCATTCGGACCCTTGGTTATCTTCAGCCTAATCTGGCGCGGTATGAACCGTAACGGTGCGGTCGCTGGTATGGTAATTGGTGCCTTAACTGTTATCCTGTGGATCTATGGTCCTTTCGAGATGAATGGTATGGCATTAAATAGCTGGTTATATGCTATCGTTCCAGGCTTCATCTTAAGTACCATTGCTATCTTCGCGGTTAGTATTATGACTGGCGGTCCAAAACCTTCAGTAACTGCTAAGTTTGAAGAAATGGAACTGAACCTTAATAAATAAGTAAATAATCTTATCACTATCAAAAAAAACCTCGCCATGATTGGCGAGGTTTTTTATTATGAGCAATTATATTAGGGTGTGTTCTCACCTTAAGAATAGCAATGGAGATGAATACATGCCCTAGCTAAATACACGCCCTAGCTATAAGGTATTAAAAGGTCTTGGTTAACAATATGGTTGCCGACTTCTCATCGCGATCATCATAATAATCAAAGTTACTTGAGGTTTGGTCATAATCAAATACCAGTCGCGGTGTCAGACCATATAGAGTCAAGTCACGCTTCCAGACTTGTAAGCCTAATGAGGTGGTCTTGTCTTCTCTTGTCGAGCCAACTTTACCACCGACAGCATTGTAGTAACCATTTAAAGCACCACTACCTGCTGGGTAAGCATCCGCTGGATCATCATACTCTTTTACAGCGTAGCCTACTGTCGTTAGGGTAGAAATACCTCGCTTCCACTCACGACCCCAACCAACGTTTACAGAGTTGCGGTCATAGCTGATAATGCTAGATTTGGGTACGTCGTTTTGATAATTACCAAGACCACCATAAAAGTATTCTTTGGCATCTTTAATATAGAATGCATTTAGACCCAAAAACTGTCCATCAGTCTCGCGATTTTTATTGTCGTCATCTTCAAACGTTTCTTTAGATAAAATGCCAGTCGCTGATAGCTTCAGCTTAGGTTTTACCCAGCGAGAACCACTAACAGTGACGCCTTTACGTAGACTATATGGCTCTTCATCATAGTATCGTTTAGTCACAAATGGCGTGAGGGAAATATCATTTTTGGCATCATCATAACCGACACCAGCAGAAGCCGTGAATAAATAGTCGTTATAGTCAGTCTCATCCCAATAGCCTTTTAGTGAGGCATTACCACCCACCGTGGCATAAAAATTATCGGGTAAATTAAAGCGTTTGTTTGCACTGGCTGATACTTGAATACCATTGGCTGACTTCTGCTCAACTGAGTTGCCTAATTGAGATTGGATAGTCTTTGATGGCGCATCATTGATGTTATCATCTTTGACGTAGCTGGCAGAGGCATCAAAACGCCAGTTTTCGAGACTGTTTATCTGAGCCAATGAGCCTTGAACCCTAGCCATAACAGGTGCCGGTAAGTCGACTGATTGTAGCTTTAAGAATTGGTCTTTCGCGGCGGCATACTGTTTGTCTGCTTGCAGAGCCAATGCCATATTCAGGCGTACTGGGTGGAAGTCTGGGTCTGCCGCTAGCATATTACGATAGATGGCGATGGCTTGCTTGTTTTTAGCTTCACTACGATATACGAGTGCATCAGCAAAATTAATAAGCATCGGGTCATTGGTTTCTAGTGCTTTATAATGCGGCAATAATTCTTTGACGGTTACCATATCCTGTGCAGCCAACGCATCGTTTAAATACTTGCTAAATGCTGCTGGATTGGCTTTTAAGGCTTCTAAATTGTAAGCGGTGGCGGCAGCAAGTTGCTGACGACTTCTGATAGCACGTTGAGCCTCTGTATCCGAGACAACGGTAGAAGGTGCTGTAGGATCTGATACAGCGGTTTGGTTCTCACGCTTGAGGAGTTCGGCAGCTTGGTCAAGCTCTGGTTCTATCTCTTCTAATACGGGCTCTGCTGCCATAACCGATAGAGGAAAAGCCATTATAGATAGCAGAATTGAAGCTGTTAAAGGTTTACGTATATATCGATTGTTCATAGGTATCCTTACCAAATTACGATCTGTAAATTTCCAAACTTAATTATCCTAAGGGATTTTAATGGTTTAAGCGAGAGAAAAAGCGCCCCAGGACGCTTTTTCTTTACTCTATATAGTCACAGTGATTTATTGCTTTTCAGCACCAAAGGTTCCTTGGAATTTGGTACCTGTTCCAGCAACATCACCGCTACCGCCTGGTACGGAAGCATCTTGATAAATACCCCCTAAGAACTGAGCCTCTTTACCGTAAAAACCGCCAGCGGTGTCAATGCCATTTTTATTGCCAGCAAAGGTGTTTCCTGTAATATCGGCATCGATTTTTATTTCGTTGCCAGCCGGCATGTACTTATAGCCCGTACCAGTAAATGAGAGCGTACCATCCACTGAGCCATTAACGAAGTCGATATTGAAAGCAGAAGTCCCATTGATTGGAGCGGTAGATGCATTGTCAGCCAAATGAATGTTTTCAATATAAGTTGCCATACCTTGGTATTGCGCCTTACCTGCGTTAACATTCTTAAGACTTTCCATACCTGCTTGAGAAGTTAAATAACCTTCTACATAGACATTAGCAGCGCGTGAGACATCTCCTGCAATTGAGTTTAAATTGCCATAAACATGACCGACTTGCATCTGTGAATCAAAGTTCTTGTAGACAGCGTTATATTGGTAAGTTGGATTCAAACTACCTCTACCTGCTTCAACTTTCTGCTCACCACTTGCAGCCGTCAAATTGACAGTGATAGGCTCTAATACAGTATCTGGTTTGACCATGTCGGCAAGCACTTTGCCTTTACTGAAGCTAGTAAAGTTATCACCTTTGCGATTATCTACTGGCACCTCAGAACCATTTTCTATTTTTAGTTCAGTCCAAGCCGATTTATCGTCGCGAATTTCAACATAGCCGATAGCATTATCAAGCTGACCTTGACCCAGTGGTAGCGTTTTCTCTTTACTACTCAGCGCCGTAGATTGGAATCCAGTCATTTTAGATTCTGTTGGGTCAGGCACTACCTCAACTGTTGGATCTACTTTAGAAGCACCATAAGTACCTTTGATATAGTTATCTTTAGTCTCTCTTTCGTAGACACCGCCTAGTAGGCTAGCACCTTTACCGTAGAAACCACCGACAGTATTGACAGCAGAACCTTGCTCACTAGCAAAGGTATTATTGGAGATAGTCGCATTGATATCAACCTGCTTGTCAGCAAAGTCCAACTCGCCTTTCACTGATTTGGCGACAAAGTCAACATCGAACTTAGAAGTACCGTCGACTGCGACTTTTCCACCTTCTGCATAGGTAGCCACTCCTTCATAATTGGCCTTACCTTCATTTACGTTGGCTAATTTGTCCATATCACCAAGGTTGGTGGCATTACCTTGGACATAGGTATTAGACAAATGGCTCTTATACAATATGCCATTTTTGATGTCACCTTCTAAATGTCCAATCTGCATTTGGTTATCAAAGTTTTTATACACTGAAGAGTAATTCATATCTCGATTGTGAATAGTACCCCCCAAACGACCTTCAAATGACGTGCTACCTTTGTACTCTTTGAAACCGTTATTGCCTGTACCATAAGTGTTGTCAGCAGCGCCATCATTTGCGCCTCTTAACTTCACATCAATTGGTTTTAGGGAAGCTCTGCCATCAACTTCGTTAGCATAAACTTTCAATTGGTCATAGCTATTGGAGTTGTTGTCAAAAATTCCGTCATCAGAGCCTACAGAAGTACTTTGGAAACCCGATACTCTTGAATCTGGAGCCGTAAATTTATTAGCGGCTTCTAACGCTTCATCTTCCGCAGCCTCTGCTCTCGCTACGGCTTCATCTCTTGCTACTTCAGCGCTCACTTTAGCATTTAAAGCTTCAGTTTTAGCATTCTCTGCTTCAATCTTAGCCGCTTCTGCCACAGCTTTGGCGCTCTCTGCTACTGCTTGAGCCTGCAGTGCTTTTTCTTTAGCCTCTTTTTGTGCTTGGGCATCCCCTACTGCTTTTTCAGCCACTTTTTCAGCCGAAATTTGAGCCTGTTCGGCAGCCAGTTGAGCCGTTTGCGCAGCAATTCGGGCAGCGTCGGCTGTAGAAGCAGCTTCTAATGCAGCGTCTTCTGCAGCTTCGGCGGCTTCAGCACGAGCCAATGCAGCAGCAAGACCGCCATCTCCTGTACCAGCATTTGCTAAAGCTTCTTCAGCGGCCGCCAAGGCTTCTTGCGCCTTGGTAGCGTCAGCTTTGGCTTTGTCTGCAGCAGCTTGTGCAGCAGCAACTTGTGCCTGTGCAGCAGCGGTTGCCGCTTGAGCTGTTTTAACATCAGCTTGCGCTTTGTCAGCAGCTTTTTCTGCTGCGGTTTGTTTGTCACTCTTTGCACCATAAGTACCTTGAGCTCCTTTCCCTTCGTAGACACCGCCTAGATACTGAGCGTCACCGCCAAAGAATCCACCTTCAGTGTTATATCCGGCATTGTCAGCAGCAGTACCTGAGAACTGATTACCATTGATACCCGCTGTTAAACCAATCTTACCGGCTTTATCGAAGGTGAGATCGCCTTTGACGTTTTGAGCGACAAAGTCTGCGGTAAATACTGATTTACCAAACTCGATGTCATTACCGATGCCCAGCTTGCGATAAGTGGCATCTCCTGTGTAGCCAACCTTACCTTCCGTCGGCATGTTGGCAGCTTGGGTGGCATTACCAACGACAGCTACGCCATTTACAGGAATGTCAGTGCCTTGTAGGTTTGCTGCACCATCAATATGACCGACGCGCATGTCATTACCATAGTCTTTATAGACTGAGGTGTATTCTAATGGCAACTCACCTAAAGCTGTTGTGATAGAAGTATTGTCATCATGGCTCTTGAAACCGTTGGCAAGCTCGGTATCTCCTTCACCTGAAATATTGACGTCAACTTTGGGCAGTAGATCTCCAGAAGCTACGTCAGCGCGAGCTATGACATTATTTTCACCAATTTCAAAATCACGTGTCGTTACTACGAAATCGGGAAGACCGGCAACTGATGTACCAACGTTGATAGATTGAGCACCAGACTTCTCCGCTTCAGGAGCATTCTTGATCTTAGCTGCTGCTAAGGCATCTTCAGCCGCTTGTTGGGCAGATTGGGCAGCAGCGACTTGAGCGGCGGCAGCAGCGGCGGCTTGTGCTTGAGCTTGCTCGGTAGCAATGATTTTAGCATTCGCCACGTCAAGGGCGGCTTGGCGACGGTCTACTTCTGCTTGCAGGGCTTCGGTGTTACCACCACCTGAAGCTAATGCATCTGCCAGTGCTTTTTCGGCTGCGGCTAAGTCGGCTTGTGCTGTTACCAACTCACCTTTAGCTTTATCAGCCTCTGCTTGGGCAGCAGCGGCTTTTTGTTTTTCAGTTTGGGCTTGAGCTTGAGCATCTGCAGCCTGTTGATTAGCAAGGTCTGTTTTGGCATTGGCTGCTTTCACTGCTATGTCGGCTTTGGCTTTAGCTTCCGCTGCTTCTGTTTTAGCTTTAGCTTCTGCAGCTTTAGCAGTGTTAGCATCAATCTCAGCTTTATCCGCTCGTACTTTAGCATCGGCTACTTGTTGGTTGGCTGCGGCTACTTTTTTATCCGCTTCAACTTTGGCCTCACCAACAGCTTTATCTGCTGCATCTTTCGCAGCTTTGGCAGCTGTTTCTGCAGCTATTTTTGCAGTCTCGGCAGCGGCTCTGGCATTTTTTGCAGTCTCAGCGGCTTCTAATGCAGCTTCTTCTGCGGCTTCAGCGGCGGCGGCACGTTCTAGAGCGGCTGCTAGCTGATTTTCACCATTACCAGCATTTGCTAAAGCTTCTTCAGCGGCCGCCAAGGCTTCTTGCGCCTTGGTAGCGTCAGCTTTGGCTTTGTCTGCAGCAGCTTGTGCAGCAGCA
>NZ_AHVZ01000020.1:0-125083 GCF_000247495.1 Psychrobacter sp. PAMC 21119
CATGGCCACCGTATCTTTGGCTGCCGCCGTACAGCCCCGATCTGAACCCTATCGAGAAAAAATGGGCACAGGCTAAATTTCTACGCCAAGGGTGGATGGAGAATAATCTACCTAAACTGTTTCATGATATAGGCTGTATCGATTTTATAAAGACTTAACTATAATTTATCTTGGCAAAGTTTAATATCTTTGATAACAGCAGTTATAGCTCTAATATCTAAGTTTATACCGAAGCTAGACGATATTAGCTTAAATAATATTTATGAGGTCTTGAGTTCAGGTGTACTGTTTACCTTAGCTGCACAATCACTATTGTTAGGAATAATAGTATATATTTTAGTATATGAGTTCATATTTATTATAAAAGTTATTCTAAGATTAATACATTTATTTACAGATAACTTAGATGATTTTAATTCTAAAAGTAGCTTAAGATTTAAGAACTTAGTCAAAACTCTAATAAAACATGAAGACTTTAATATAGAAGAAAAATAATTATCCTCTTGTATAAGTGTTTGTTGGTTCTTTACATTCTGCTAATAGAGGTCAATGAAACAGTACTATTATAATAGGTCTGCTAGTTATAAGTTCAATGAATAAAAATATTTTCATAAATTTTATCACTTGTTTTATCGCTCACTATAATGAGCGATAAACTTAATTTAAATACTAAAAACTACTTCCCTTGAGAAACCAGTTTACGCTTCTCAATATAAGCACCGACTGGTTTCTCTCGTTATCTTATGTATAATATAAGCGCAGGCGGAAACCGTGGCTCTGTACTGAATCTATCTTTTTTTCTCGGGACGGACCGATACTTTGATATGCACTTAGGTGCTTTGGAGTCTTGGTTGATTACTTTATCCCCACTCAAACGTCGTATCGTCTACGTGATTGTGTTTGAGATTATCGCAATTATTTCCTCTACCTTTGTATTGATGAAACTAAGCAATAGCGATGCAGCAGACTCTCTACCCGTCGCGATGATGGTATCTTTGGCTGCAATCATTTGGAACTTTGTATACAACACCGCTTTTGAGACTTGGGAGGAGCGCAGGCAGATAGCAGAGCGCACGCTACTGATTCGTAGTGTCCATGCATTGATATTTGAAATCGGTTTGGTTTTGATCTGTTTGCCGTTATATATGTTTTGGTATCAGGTTGGTTTGCTCCAAGCATTTATAATGGAAGCCGCTTTACTCGTATTTTTCTTGATTTATAATTTTGTGTTTACCTTTATTTTTGACAAGGTATTTACCTTACCTTATCACTATAAGTCAGCATCTGCTTCTTAACCACAGACATAAACGAAAAAAGGGCTACCATATTGGCAGCCCTTTTTTTGATGCTATGAATAGTGAATTATCTGGTTAAGAATAGGTTCAGCCGCCAAATTGAACAGCCTATTACCCAGTTATTTTCCCTGATAAACTGGCTTGCGCTTTTCCATAAAAGCGGTAATGCCTTCTTTAAAGTCATCGGTGACTGCCATCATGTTTTGTTGTTCAACTTCCATATCAAGCGCTTCGTTTAATCCAGAAAAAGCGTGAACATTGATCATATGTTTCATTGATGCCAATGCTTTACCCGGTAATTGACTCAAACGAGTGGCAAGAGCCTGCACGCTTGCGTCTAATTCATCTGCGCTGACGACACTATTTACTAAGTCTAAACGTGCCATATCGTCTGCTTTGAGCTTATCACCTAGCATCACCAGCTCAGTGGTCTTGGCAGCACCGATTAATTGATTTAGTAGATAAATACCACCAGCATCTGGAATCAGACCGATATTGACAAAGGCTTGGACGAATTTTGCATTGTCAGCGGCGATACGGAAATCGCAAGTCAGTGCCAGATTCATGCCCGCACCAGCGACCGCACCTTCCAATTTAGCAATAATTGGCTTGTGAATATTACGCAGCTTTAAACTCACTTCAGCGACTTCACGTAGCATAAAATCCAGCTTTGCGACCAATGCCTCAGACTCCATACCGTTCTCTAGCATTTCACCGATATGACCACCACTAGAAAAATTATTATTTGACCCTTGTAGCACAATCACGCGTACGTCTGCGTCTTTATCCGCTTTATCAAGCGCATCTATCATTGCGTTTTTTAATGGCGTGCTAAAGGCATTCAGGGTCTTAGGATCGTTCATGGTGATGGTAGCGATATGATTTTCGCTTTGATACTCGACTAGAGATGGTGACATCTTGGCTTTCCTTAGTTAAATTAGCTGGGTAATAGAGGATTTAAAATAGAAGCTGAGCAGGTTTTGTAACAAATAATTCACTATTGATTACTATAGCAGCTTGCTATGATTATAAAAGCAGGTTTTGTGGGCGCTTAGGACAAATCGACAGTGTGGTTTAATTTATCTCGCTGTGCTAATTCCTTAGGAGGCCCCGATAAAAACGGCCCATTCAGAAATAAGACTATTAACTGAGTGGCTGGTGAATTATGCTAAAAGAACAGTGGAAAAAGTAAAGTGTTAGAAAGACAGGGCTAAAAAGAAAAGACAGTCATATGCTTAGGGTCTGTTGAACATTAATTTTTTAATCGATTACACAAGGAAGTTGTTATGCCAAAGATAAAAATCAATAACGCCAATATCTATTACGAAGATAGTGCCCCAAATGATACGCAAAAACCAGTCATGGTCTTCGCTCACGGGCTACTTTGGAACACTAGAATCTATGACAAACAAGTCGAGCACTTTCAGGACAGCTATCGCTGCATCGCTTTTGACTTTCGCGGACAAGGTCAGTCGCAAATTACCAAAGACGGCTACGACATGGACACCTTGGCAGATGATGCTATTGGTCTACTAGCAGCGCTCGATATAGACAGCTGTCATTATGTCGGTCTATCGATGGGCGGCTTCGTTGGACAACGCATCGCTATCAAAAAACCAGAGCTGCTAAACTCATTGACCCTAATAGATACTTCGGCTGATGCTGAAGACCCTGATAATATTCCTGGCTACAAAAAGCTCATTACGGCTATTCGCTGGTTGGGTATGAAAAGGGTGAGTAAAAAAGTCATGCCTATTATGTTTGGCAGCACTTTTTTGACAGACAAAGCCCGTAAAACCGATCAAAAAGAATGGTTGGCGATGCTCAACGGTAATCGCAAAGGTGGCGTCGTCAAAGCCACGATGGGAGTCATCGAACGTGACGCTGTCTATGATCAGCTTGATAGTATCACGACGCCTACTTTAATCATCGTTGGTGATGAAGATGTCGCTACTCCTTACGACAAAGCTGAGCGTATGCACTTCGCCATCGATTGCTCTAAGCTTGCGATAATAAAAGGCTCTGGACATACTTCAACGGTAGAAGAGCCTGAACAGGTGAATAAAGTGCTGGGTCATTTTTTGACGAGCTGTGTATGATAAATACTGCTAACTCATAATAATAAAGACGCCGTTATCATTGATTTGATAACGGCGTCTTTGGTTTTAATGCTAACTAAGCTAGAGCTCTAGGCGTGATGTGTAGCTAAAGCTACAGTCGCGATGCATAGTCACTATGACCATCATTGATGGTGCCGAATACGTCGGCACGATTGACGATTTCGGTTGCCCATGCACGATGCGTGGCAGGCTCTAGCATGGTGTTGTTGTATTTAAACACCGCTTTGGCTTCGCTATGCAATATGGCTTGTGCCTCATCTAACGTGCTCATCGGCACACAGTAGGCCTGCTGGACTAAAGCGATTTGGCTAGGATGGATGACTGTTTTGCCGACTAAGCCCAAGCTGACATCTCGGGTCAGCTCTTGCATAAAGAGCGTTGGTTGATCTAAATACTCAAAGACCGGCGCAGTGAGGTAGAAGCCATGCGGCACAAAGCAGCCAAGCAGCTGATAAGCAAGAGTACCGATAGGGGTATCATAGACAATACTGTTCTTAGGACGACGCAAGCGCAGCGCGGCAAACAAGTCATTGCCGCCGATACGTAGAGCGAAAACTGGCTGGCTAAAGGCTTCTTTAAAACCAATGGCCAGTTCTTGATTGTGATGCGGGTTAAATAGCGCAGCGGTCTCAAGCGTGGGCATGAGCAACTGATCGATGCTGAGATTCTGACAGGCCATCCGCCAGTCGGATAAGCTATACATATCGACTTTGGGCATGACGAAGCCGTCGATAAGATCTATATGAGTATAGTCTGCCAGTTGTTGCAACATCATCGGATTGCGCGGGCGTATAAAGACCAGTGGACGCGTCGGATGCTGGTTTTTTTGTTCTGACTGTTGTTCTGATTGAATGCCAGATTCTCTTGATGGATCATTGATACTATCGACGTGTATCGCCCAAGTATTGAGCAGGGTTTGCAGTCGTGTCAGTGCCAGCTCGACATCGCTGTGACTAACGGCATCTTCTAGGCAGATAATAATACTATTAATCGTTGGTAATTTATCACGCTTAATGACTTGCCAAATATCTTGGCGAGTAGCAGGCATGTAAAGGCTCGCACCCAGCTGATACGGATGATGAGTACTGGGCTTGACCATCGCATGCCGTTCAGTGATGAGATGCGCATAAGACTGAGTATAGTTGTAAAGGTTTGATTCGTTGTTTGACATAATTGGCATCGTGAATAGTGATAAATGAGTGGTTATACATGATCATAACAGACAGCTTGTATCGTTGATTCAGCTGTCTTTGCTACGCTGCTTGATAAGAGTGATGGCTTGATAGGGCAGTATTTTATCACCTAATACACTGATACTGATATTTCGCTGTGCACATAAATGTCGCAACAATACGGTATCAGGATGCTCAGCAGTGGCTAATAGGATGCGCTCAGGATCACGGCGCAATATCGCCCGTGTTGCCTCTGCAATCGTTGGCTTAATACGGTTGCGATTGGTGATAGCGTAGTCCGCTGCCAGCTTATTGATTAATTCAGCAGTTTGGTAGCGCGGCTGCTGGTAGGTTGGCAAGCACCGTGGAGGCGTACTCAATGAACGCCGTGCCGCATCAATATGATTGATAAATGCTAAGCTATGATCTACCGCGACCAAATTATCATAAAAGACGCTGCGATGGAGACCTGATTGCGGCTCGGTATATAAGCTACGCGAAATCAAACCCGAGACGGTACTGTTTAGCAGTCCCGATGGTATCAACCAATCTTCTTCACTAGCCGACAGCCAAGCAACGCCAGCGGGATCAGCAAGTGTTAAGAGGGGTATGACGGTAGTGTTATTGACAGTACCTTGATCAAAAGTGCTTTGATGAAAAATATTGGCAAAATGTACATGACTAGGGTCGCTGAAGGCTTCAAGACTCCGCGCCAATTCTTGATAAATGGCACCTTTGCCTGTCCAGCCATCGACGAATACTATCGGACTGTTTGGATAAGCATCCAGCAGCATTTGCAACGCGACTGGATCAAGCCCGCGATCTCGAATGATACTGATGCCACAATGCACGCTTGGCAAAGCATAGCTGCTATTTGGGTCTGTTAAAGCGCGCTGCAATAATACCCCAATCGGCAAACCAGCTCGCACCAAGCTGACCAATACTAATGGGCGTTCAGCGTTAACAGTTGGCTCGAAAGTATTGTGCAGTGTGTAAGCCAAGTTGGCAATATCAGTCGCAGTTCTTGTTGTGCCTTGCGTTAGCGCCTGAGAATATAGCTGCTCGTGCATCGCAGTTGGCGCGGCCTCTAAGGTCAGCATGTCTGAATAGTGCCGTTGCCCACTTTGGATCAGCGCTTCTTTTTGGCTAACAGGTACATCAGCGACCGCGTCTTTATCGACAATATCGAGCAGCACGGTCACATCGCTGGCAAGATAGCTGCCTGAGCCGTATTTCTCTAGTTTTTGAATATAAAGGTTAGTCATAGAAGGTTTTTTACTCGTATAAGCTGCTGTTGTTATAATTGTTGAGAACTAAGATGGTCATGTAGCTGACCATGGTTGGGCATACCGTACCAGTCCAATAGCTGTAGAAAAGGCAAGTCGGCTAAGCTATCACCAAAACCAAAACTGGGGCGCTGGCTGTCTAAATGATTCTCTAATAAAAACTGTACTGCATGGCGCTTGTGAACCGCATGCGGCAGTATCGCTAAGTTATTGGCATTCACATGGACATAAAAATCTTGATCAAAATTTGGTATGAGTGTGGGTAGCTGCTTGGCTAAATCGGCTAATACTTGATGATCTTTTTGCGCGTGTTTAATCGCCAAATAAATAGTGAGTTCACTGTCAATAAAAACATCGCTATGCGGGGTAAGTTTTAAGCCATTATTAGCCCCAATGTCTTCTTGGTTATGATTACCAATCAAGTCAGTCAACTGCTTTAGTTTGGCTTGTAATGGTGCAAGCTGCTCATGCATATACTGCTGCCATGCGCTTAACAGCTCACCCTCAGCCGTTAAAATAATCGCGCCATGGGTTAAGACTTGCCAACTGTAAAAAGGCAATTTAACACGTTTGATTTCATCACGGTCACGTGCCGTCACTACTATCAATTCGGTACTAGCCAACAGCCAATTAAAGAGTGAGGCTTGGCGCTGACTCATAAAGCTTAACGGTTCGCCTTGCTTATTGACCGTGGCGCAAACCAAATTTTCAGGTTCAGTAGTGGGCAAATCCCATACGTTGATTTTACGCTGGGTTTGAAATAAGGTATCGTCCAAATCCATAAGTGCGTAAGGTTTAATAATGTCGGGGTTGGCTTGGAAAAATGGCGTAGTCATAGAAACGTCCGTAAATCATGGGTTTGAAAATCATTGAATAACTTACAGCGTAGGACTCACCACCAGTACATTATCCAAATTTTGCCACAGGTCATCAACACTATCGCTTGAGGTTTCCACACACAATACGATCAAGTCCCAATCACTAGGCTCAACATTATAAGCAAAATTGGTCATACCAAGCCCATAATTATCGCTAAAGCTCAGCATCGTCGTAATCGCACCACCAAGCGCAATCGGTGAGCGGGTCAACGCACTAAATTTAACGATAGCATCTGTGTCTGAATCTGACTTTTGAGACGCTGCCTCAAGCCATTCCGCCAATAAAAACGGTAACCAAACAAACTCATTGCTGCCCAATACCAAGATTCTTTTTGGCAACTGAGTAACATCAAAGATTTTTTGATCATTAAAGATTTTTTGATCATTAAAGCGTGCAAATGCAGCCTGAAAACTTGAAAGATACTTATCAAACCCCTCTGTACTGTCTAGCGTTGGAAAACGCCCCCAGTTGCCTGTATGACCAAGCGCTTGACTACCAGCTGCGGTGGTATCGACCGATGGCATCGTGATGGGTTCAGGATTGGGTGCATCTGTCCATTGCCATGCGCCAGACAGTAAGTGATGTCGATGAAACTCAATACCCGTCAAACGATCCGCCATACGCGCAGGCTTGACTTCCTCTGTCTGCTGGTTCGTGTTTTCTTGATCCAATGACCAATCCACCAAAGTGGTGAGATGTACTTGCTTTAATTGTGTCAGCCCTGCATTGCGTAAGGCAGTGACGACATTGACGCATGTATTACCCGTTGACGCCTCATCATCGACCATAATAAGGGTTTTACTGGCCAGTAACTGCTCTTGAGCGACACTATCAGAGCTTTGATAAATTAAATGCTGGCTGGCATGACTGTGGTCTTCACAGAAAGTCGTCAGTAAAGAGTCGGCACCATTAGGATCACTATTTTCATCATGTTGCGCATGACGAGTAGAGTTCAATAGTAGCGCTTGAGGATAGCGCGTTTGTAATGCTTGATGGACGCCAGCAGATAGACCGACAGCGGTCTCTGCCATACCAATGACCAAAATTGGCGCTGGCAATTCATTAGGCACTAGGTTTGCCAAATCCGTAAAAGCATGTCGCATGGTACTGGGCGCGACTGGAATATGGCGACCTAGCACTTTTGAGACAAATAAAAATGCACGTTTGGGATTAATGCGCTGAGCAAAGCCAAGCAAGTCTTCTAATTGATAGCTGTTGTCTTTTTCTGAATCACGGTTACTTACGACCATATTCGTTTGATAAGTGAGATCAAGGGTGCCACGTGGTAGTGTGATGGTGGTACTTTGTTGCTTGTTTGACATTCATATTCCTTAACACACTTTGTTGAAGTGGCTATTTTTATATTAACTTGATTTTTTTAGATATTTTAACCTTGACAGCCCACCAGCCAAAGCGCCCCGCGACTTTGTTTACTGAGTTGCGGGGTAGTCAGCGGAGCAGTTGTGGCGTTAGATCCGTGAGCAGCACTATCCAAACTGATACCAGCGCTTGCAAGTAGGGCAGATAATAACTGAAATTTTACCGCATAGTTCATATTTTGTGCATGTTCATGGACGAGGCTGGCAGTCACCATGCCGATGACCTCGCCTGTTGGCAGTAACAGTGGACTGCCACTAGAGCCGGGCTGAATTGGTGCAGTAAACTGCATGTAACGAATGTCATCGCTTAAGCCTGTTAGTCCTGAAATACAGCCCTGCGTGACTTGTAGTTGACTACTCAGTCCTGATAGCGGAAAGCCCAAAGTGGTAATGGTTTCGCCCAAAATATCCGAGCACTGCTGCGCTAATGGCAGGTGGCAATGTAAAGGGTCGCTCACTCTAATAATGGCTGAATCGCTACCGATATCACTGAGTACCACTTGCGCCTCACGGTCAGACTGACCCTGCTGGCGTACACCAATCATTGCCGCCGATTCAATGACATGATAACAAGTCAGCAGGTGATACTCATCAATCGCAAAAGCCGTACCTGTCCACGTTTCACCAGCTTGGACTTGGCGAGGCGTGCGAGTGTCACTATTGGGCGAACCACGCTGCTGTTGCGCCTCTTGAATGAGTGCATGAGTATCTGGCGGACGAATATCTAAACTGACTTGTACTCGTTGCTCAAGGCTTGCCAGTCCTTGGGTCGAGCTTTCACCGAGCGCTCGACATTTAAATTGCCCATTGCGTTTGTAAATCTCAAACACGATAGCGGCTTTGACATGGCGCTCGCTTGCTATGAAATCATAGTGAATAGCGCCTCCGTTTAACGTCAAACTTACCTTGTGTAATTCGACAGCGGGTAAATTAATTGTCGGCTCTTGATAAGTATAAGCGATTAGTTGTAAGAAGCTAACCCCTTGCACATCAAATAAATCAGGTAAATCAAGCTGCCATTCGTGTGGCGTATCGCTATTGTCCAGCTTGGCCCAGTCTTTAGGCTCGTGCAAATAGGCGGGACTACAGACGGCTTTGCGCTGCTCATTTAGAGGTAGCCATAATAGTCCAAGTTGCTGCCCAAACCTAAGCGAATCCGAGGTCGTAAATTCAACAGTACAGCGTTCTTGAGTGATCACTGTGTTTGCGCCTAACACTAAGGTGGTCTGTGCTGTCATCGTATATATCCTAATTGATATTTTCGTGTAGTCGTACTCGCGCTGAGGCTTTATTCGTATGACTGCGATAGAAACCATATTCAGCTATGCTAAGAATTTAACTCAGATGTTATATCAGTGATTTTAGAAAAATGAATATGCTATGTGGTAAATAGTAGATGAAAAGTATAGCGTCATTTTAAAGTAAAAAACGTGTACTCGTCACAATGTTTTGCTGACAAGTTTTCGCTATTAAGGAGAATAATAAAACCTTATCTAAATCATGGTTTTAAAGAAATGAGATATCTGTAAATTAGTGAACTCATATTCCATATTATGCCTTGAGCCATCTATCGGATAATGTCACCACCTATCGGACAATGGCTTGTCAAGTATTGCTAGACTATAAGAATGTCGTGATAATGCGATCAAAATTCATTACTGTTTAGAAACCTTACTGCAGCTTACTGCTCGTAAAGAAATTTCAAAAGTAACCCCGTATCTGAGACCAACCGTTCCTGTCTTATCTTTACACCCACTTTTTATTTTTAAATATACGAAAAGCTAAGAATTACATAGCTGCGAGAAATGCTATGTTTGATAACTATGCCTATAAATCTAGCAGTTATTACAAGTAAGACGGTTTAGTCACTCTATGTTTAATCGCATAGTTAGAAAAAAATTTTACATATTGCCTTCCCATCATATTTATACGACATAACCGCTAACGAGATAGAAGCTCGTTGTCTGATTTATAGAAATGGTTTGGTATAAAAGCTTAGCAGTACTTTAGAAAAGGAGTGACTTTTGAAATTTTCTTGTGCATTAGAGACGTCTTCTGAACGCATTCGTTTGGTTAATGTTATTTCACCACTTATCAAAGCAGGTTATCAGCTCGTCTCCCAGAGACAAGAGTCATCAGGCAGTGGTGGCAACATCATTCATGTCATTGCGAGAAGTATAGGCGCTAAGACGCAAGCGGATTTGATTGATGACTTGTCCTCTATTGATGGTTGTACCTTATTTAAACTCGAAATTGATGAAGAAGATATCTCATCATCAGCACCTGTGCAAACAGGCGAGGGTGAAAAAACGACATTAGCCGCTATTGGTGCTCAATACCCCAAAATAACAGATATCGTCAGCCAATACGAGGCCAGCTTGCCTAGCGATCAGCGCGCTGCTGCACTGCATCAGTTAGGACGAAAGGTTGGCGGTGGTATTTATCAACGTGATTATTCACTTGGCAGTCCGCTAAAAATGCCAACGACAATCAGCCGAGAACTCGTACCAGCCTTGAAAGGGTTTTGTAAGGTCAAAGCGAAGAATAATGTGGTTTCTTTAATTAAATGTCCATTCTGTAAGTCATCAGACAGCAATCATTCAGGATGTCATTTTGTCATCGGTTATATCGAAGGATTTTTGGCGAGTAATCCTGCTATAGAGACAGTCCAAGTTGAGGAAACCAGCTGCGGTGCTGGTAGTACCAATATTTGTGAATTTACCATCGGGTAAACAAAATGAATCATAGACGACTCAATGTCTATATAAAACAATAGTGAGCGCATGGCGTACAGGGGCTTATTCAAGTCTACGCTAAAAGGCTCAGTTCTTATTAAATACAAAAGGCGAAAAAATGATTGAAGTTGAATATAACCTGCTTTTGGTGTTGGTTTCATATGCCATCGCAGTGTTCGGCTCTTATGTAGGTCTAAATCTTGCCATTCGAGTGCCATCTGCTAAGCCAGGATCAGACCTATATTTTTGGGTCGCGCTATCTTCGATTGCCATTGGTGGTGCTATTTGGTCAATGCATTATATTGGTATGATGGCAGTCGATATGAAAATGCCAGTTACCTATAATCTGGGTATGACAATTGTTTCGATGCTACTTGCTGTTGGTTTTGTGGCTATTGGCATCCTGATCGTAGGGCGCGGTGCGTCTAGCATGAGTAAACTGATTGGCGGTGGTGTCTTGACTGGACTTGGCGTTGCAGCCATGCACTATACTGGTATGGCTTCAATGCAGATGGAAGCTACGATGTCATACAATATTCCACTTCTGATCACCTCAGTGGTTATTGCTATTGTAGCTGCTATCGCGGCATTATGGTTGGCCTTTAACCTACGCGGTACCTTACAGCGTTTCGGTAGTGCGTTCATCATGGGGCTTGCCGTTTGTGGTATGCACTATACTGGTATGGCGGCTATGGAGATGGATGCTACTAACCATATGATGTCTATGAGTTATACGCACGATAGTGCAATCTCTTCAGCGATCATTATTTTTATTGGCTCAGCGATCGTATTGAGCTTGTTATGGGTTCTTGCATCTAAGAATGCCCCTAAGAAAGCAACGCTAGTGTTTGGCGAGTAATTCTAAGTCGTTGTTTTTAAACGTTAATGTATGATGTAAGCACAAAAAAGGTTTTTAGATGGCTATCTAAAAACCTTTTTTGTGCTTAACGATCTTGACTATCAATGAGGCATATAGTCGATTCAATTTAAAAGTAGTACAAGGCAACCGAGTGTAGATGTATATGTGATACTTCAAGCGAGGTTAACGCTGTAATACTTTTATAGTGGAATGACTGTATCCTCACTTAGTAAGTTACTCAGCGTCTGTCTCTTCAATTTTGACGCTCATCATCAGCGAGCGCACCTGGCAAGGCTTAATTTTTTGAGCAATGTCCTCTAACTGTGGCTTTGCCGTTAATCCTAGCCAATAAGCAAATCCGACTTGTGTGAGATCGATACCGCTATGCACTGTATAACCGATGCCGCCAGAAGGACGACTGTTAATCTCAAGGACACGGTGTTGACCGTCATCATCTGCCTTGGTCTGTACGCTGACGATACCATCGCAACCAAAGGCTTTAATTAATGGAATCACCACATCCATAACGTCCTGCTCGTAGCCGACATGCTGGATTTTGCCTGTTTTATGACGAGTAACGGCTGCCAGTATTTCACCATATTCGCACACCACATCGATAGAGTACTCTTGCCCTGATAAGTAAGGCATCAGCAGCATCGGAATAGGGCGCTCATGTATCATTTGGCTATGAGTGTAGGCATTCACAAACTGCGCGGTATTGATTTTTTTCTCTTCGGTAAAGTATAAATGCTCAAAGCTATCGTAATGCTCACCATCGTCTTTGGCCAAATCTAGCCGCCAAAAGCCTTGTGCAAAAATGCCGGTGACTGGTTTGACGCATAAAGGCTGATGACCATGCTCGCTAAGTAAAGCCTCAAGCTCAGCAGTATTGTCAAAGCGCCAAGCGTCTGCCACCGGAATATTATGGGCATGGCACTGCTGCATAAAGGCAAATTTATCATCGATACACTCTAGCGCTGCGACGCTGGTTGCTCCTGTCAATAATCGAATGCCAGCAGCACTAAATGCCTCACGCTGCGCTTCATAGTCGATACCATTACGACCAGTCAGCAATACTTTTACGTTGTGTTGTTTGGCTTGCTCTAAGACAAATTGCCAGCGCGGTGTGATGGGTTCAGGTATGATTTGCTCATCACTGTCGAGTAGGGTCTTGGATGGCTCAATATATGTGCTGTCGGCAAACTCAAAAATTTCAGGTCTGTCATGGCGGTGTGACGCTATAACATTAAAGGGCGAGTGCGCTTGTGCTTTTAGGGCTTGCAGGCTGGCTAACATATCACGCTGGCTAGACTGACCTTCTGCCAACCAAGCGGCAACGGGGGTCATAGAAAGGCTATCGTTAGCAAGGTTACTCATAATTCTCTCAGCATTATTATCAATGTTATAGGTAAGTGTTATAGGTATTAGATAACCGGGTGTGATTGTCGCACGTTTCTTACCAAGATGGTCAATACTCATCCGTTGCCAAAAAAACCACGCTGCACCGTCATTCATAGCAAAGTCTATTATATAGAAATGCTACGCTCTAGGGCGTGTCCTCATTTAAAAAATGGCGATGAAAATGAGATAAGTTGCAGTCAGGCAAGGAAAATAACGCAGATGATATCGAGATATTAGTCAGCTATAGTCAGAGCACTTTTAAACCGCTACGGTGTTATCCGTCCTAGATGTACTCAGTGTACTATCTGCGGTCGGTCGCCTTGTAGCGATTCTAAAATTCCTTGACTATATTTGACATTGTTTGGCAAAATTTAGCTATTTTTAGCCGATTTAGATAACCATCGATTGAATTGAGAGCACGCCTTAGTGTGCTGATTAAAAATCTGACATTATCCATGCTACTATACGACGATAGTGAACATAAAAAACGCTAGGGCGTGTTGAACATTCACAAATAGGCACTGCTGATCGCTAAAACTGCTCCAAACAAGGCGTAAAACGACGGTAATGCTAGTGCCTTAACTAGGTTTACAACGCAGTATGGGGAAGTTTTAGCATCAGCTCTAATATCAACAGAGGGAGACAGGACTATTTTTTGCCACTTCATTGTTAAAAATAGACGCTTAGAATAACTAAACTTACTGTTTTTAACGTCGAACTGTCTAAAAAATAGTCTTTGTCAGTGCCATGGTTGAACGTTCAACACGCCCTAATATAATAAATAACTCAAAGGATATATGATGAGCCAGAACCAACCTCAAAAACTGATTGCTGGTGCCAATGCGCCACTACCGACGGACAGTATTAGCATTCGAATTTTAAGTCAAAATGCCATCGATTGTGCTGCTTATCGTTTGACCACTGACGGTAAAGTGCGTGGTGATGGCGATATGATATTTTATGGGCAGACGCGTAGTGATGACGGCAATGTCAGTTTCCGAGGTCACGATAGTGACGGATTTTTTGATATTAATTTAGCAGCGCAACCGGCGGATATTGATAAAATTGCCTTGGCATTTTCTAGCGCGCAAGCCTTGGCGCAAATCGGTGATGTTGATATCCAAGTATTGCAAGGCAGTCAAGTGCTGATGACTTGTCAGCTTAGTAGTGCTGGTCGTAATGAAAAAGCCATTATCCTTGCAGAATGCTATCGTCGGCAGGGCAGCTGGAAGTTTCGATTTATTGCCCAAGGTTTTGAAGGCGGTCTGAAGCCGTTGTCTGAGCATTTCGGCGTTGAAATCGCCGATGAAGCACCAGCTCAGTCCTCATCTCAAAACAACAATCAGGCTCAAAATCAAAACCAGTCACAGGGTCAGTCTCAACCTATCAATACGCAAAGACCTATTAACACGCAAAAGGTGGGCAGTGCCACTCAAGCAAGTACGCCGCCACCGATTCCAGCCAGTCCTTCGATTAATTTAAGCAAAATCACCTTAACCAAAAATCAATCTAGCATTAATCTTAAGAAGCGCGATGACTTTGGCAAAATCTCTGTCAACCTAAACTGGAACCAACGTCCAGATATGGATAAGCAAGCACCGAAAAAAGGCTTGTTGGGTGATCTGTTCAAGCAGCATAAAGCGGGCGGTATTGACCTTGACGTAGGGGCGATGATTCATCTAAAAAATGGCGAAAAAACCCTGATTCAAGCCTTAGGTAATCGCTTTGGCAGTTTGCAATCAGCACCTTACGTCTGTCTGCGTGCTGATGATAGGACAGGACAAGTGAGTGGCGGTGAGTGGCTCGATATCAATGGTCAGCAGTGGTCGCAAATTGAGGAAGTATTTATCTTTGCCTTCATCTACGAAGGTGCGCCGAATTGGGCAAAAACGGATGGGGTAGTGACCATTCATGTGCCTGATCAGTCGCCGATTGAGACGCGCTTAACAGAAGGTACAGGCAACTTGCCAATGTGTGCCATTGCGCGTTTGGTCAATCAACAAGGCAGTATCAACGTTGAACGTATTAACCAGTACTTTAAAGGCCATCAAGAAATGGATAAAGCCTTTAATTGGGGCTTTAGCTGGAAACGTGGTAGTAAGTAAGTGCTTGAATAGCACCCCTTAATACAAATAAACAGCCCCTCTATTATCAATAGACGGGCTGTTTTTGTAAGGCTTATTAATTGTTAGTTGCATTACTTGCTATGTTCAACTTTCAGAAATGCTTTTATTTTTATATCTATCTAACTGAATTTGTAACCGTGTTAGCTTTTTATTAATCATTTCACGATTTTTTGCTGATTTCATCCAATTGGGTAGTCTCGAAGGCATACTAGCATTACCAGCAACGGCTGTTCTTTCTCTTAGTGTTGCATTGATATAACTATGTAATTCAGTTAAGTGGCTCTGATTAAATGCCCAAATTTTACCAAATCGGCAGGGTACTTGTAAGAAAAGGGGAAGCCCAAAATCAGCGTCAATAGCTAACCTTGCATCATAACGTTGGTATTTATTCGCTCTTTCTACGGGTACTGCATTGGTTTTACCACAACTTGAGCAGTCAATAGCAATAATAGAAGGCAAAGCTTGTTTATAGGAGAATATTATTTCTTCGTTAGCAGTCAATCGTGTACCACAAAAGCTGCACGGACAATCTCCTATTAGATTACATTGACCTACCCAGTCAGCTTGTTCTTCATTTTTTACTAATGATAATTGGCAGTGTTTACAGACAAATTTAGCACACCAAACTTTGCGTTCGCTTTCTATTCTATATTGATATTCATTTTCAACTTCACCTACAGTGTCACATTCGATACAGCATACTATACTTTGTTCGGCATAATAAGTTAGCCTGTCACCGTTATCAATGTGTCTTGCTTGCATGGCTATCCCAAATTATAAGCTTATTTTATTCATATTATAATAATCAAAAAAACAGCTCAACGAAAGTCGTTAAGCTGTTTGTATTGAAAGTAATGAAATTTAAAAATAGATCAGGGATTAAGCATGTGGCGTAATAGCAGGCATCAAATCATGGAAAGTACGACCTGAGGCGGTTTCGCCAATGGCATGCATTTTCCATTCATTATTATGACGATAGACTTTTGCCATTACCATCGCTGTATGACTGCCTTGCGCTGATAGGTTATAGCGCGCGACCTCTTGGTTATTATTGGCATTTACGATACGGCAAAAGGCGTTTTCTACTGTTTCAAACGTCTGTCCGGTAAAGCTATTGACGGTAAAGACCAGTGATACCACATTTGCAGGTATACGAGACAGATCGACATTGATGACTTCGTCATCGCCATCACCATCGCCAGTACGGTTGTCACCTGTGTGTACGATGCTGCCATCTTTTGATTTAAGCTGGCTGAACCAAATGGCATCAACTGCCTGCTTGTTGCTATCGAACATGATGCACGAAGCATCTAAATCGATAGAGTCGCCGCCGCTACCGCCACCAAATAATTTGCCTAAGAAGCCACCCTTTTTCTCTTGTGGTCCTTGCGCCACGTCCCAACCTAGACCCAATTTTACTTGAGTCAGATCGCCGCCGGCTTCTTTGCTTAGGGATATTTTTTGTCCCTTCTGTAAACTAACTGCCATGATAAAATCCTTATATCAATTTCAAAAGTACGATTAGCTGTGTCAAACTCGCTTAGTCTACAAGGCGTAGTACTTGCACTTGTTTTCCTTACTAATCAAATTTTTGTACATGATATTATAATAATTGTGGGTGATAAATTGTGAGTAAAATTGTCTTGAAAAACTAAGCTATAAAATATTATCTAAAAAACCACCACCGCCACCACGACCTCCGGAGCTACTGCCCAAGATACTTTGTAGCCAGCCTTGATAGCTGTCACGATTGCGTGAGCAGATAATGACTTTACCATTGCCTGAGAAGTTCAACACCATGCCTTCGCCACTAGTGACTGAATTGATGATATTGCTCATGATACCTTTCTTCTTACTGGTTGAGACCGACAGCTTGTATTCAAGATTTGAGTCCCAGCAGACCACATGACCATTATCGATGATGACGTCTTTGTCTGGAGTGACATCAATCTCAAACAACGAGCCAAAGCCAGATACCACGACCTGACCTTGACCTTGCGTCTGCATAACCATAAAGCCACCAGTATCACCAAACACCGCGCCGCCAAGGTTACGCTGAATATTGGCTCTGATATCGACACCCGTTTGTGCAGCGACGAAAGCGCCATCGCTCAAGGTATATTGCTGATTACCGACATCAATGATTTGCATATCACCATCCAAGGTTGGCGCAAGCAAACAATCGCCTTCACCATTCACCGCTTCAATCTGCTGCTGAAACAATGATTCATCGTTCGCAAAACGGCGCATCAATGATTGCATGAGGCCACCTTGCAGCTTACCTTTAAGCTCAAGATTGGATTCCATCATGACCATCGCATTGGCTTCACAATAGATCGAGTCGCCTTTTTTGAGATTGCAATGTAAAAAAGGCTCAATGGTACCGATTAAGCTAAACGTTGCGACCATGGGGTGCAAATCCTTATTCTAATACAGTTGAAATATGCTTTTTTAATATGACATCTGTGATTCTAAATCATTAACTTGATTGATTTTAGAGACGCTATTAAATTTAAAGCCATCAAATGCTTTAAAAGGGCACACTTGATGGCTTATGTAGATAGCCGACAATCAGGTCTCTGATGGTCGCTATTAACTGTTTGAATGATTAACGTTGCTATTAATAAACGTCTAAACGTTGACGCCATAAGAGGCGGCTAATGGTCCAAGACCACCGCTGAAGCCTTGACCAACGGCGCGGAATTTCCAATCACCGCTGTGACGATATAACTCGCCAAAGATCATCGCAGTTTCAGTGCTACCGTCTTCTGATAGGTCATAACGAGCGATTTCAGTATCGCCATTGTCGTTTATGACACGGATATAGGCTTCGCCTACTTGACCGAAGTTTTGGTTACGGCTTTGACCTTCATAAATGATGGCACAAATGGCAACTTTGCTGACATCAGCAGGGATACTAGCAAGGTTGATTTTGATTTTTTCATCATCCCCATCGCCTTCACCAGTGCGGTTATCGCCAGTATGCTCGACCGCGCCATTGTCTGATTTTAAGTTATTGAAGAAGATAAAATCTTGGTCATTACGTACTTTACCTGCTTCATTGACCAAGAAGCCAATCGCATCCAAGTCAAATTCTTGACCGTCAGTGGCGCGTGGATCCCAGCCAAGACCGACCGTGATATTGGTCAAACCTGGTGCTTCTTTTGATAAGTTTACGTTGCCGCCTTTTGTTAAGCTAATAGCCATATAAATATCCTTTAGATTAATAATTAAGTGGATTGGGTTGTGAGATAAATGAACTAAAATTATGCAGTGACTGATATATGTGGGTAAATCATAAAAAAACTACCTGTATGCCATACCCTGCATATCATTACGTTTTACTATACTAAGCGTTTGCTCAGTAAGCAAGGCGTATTTTGTGCACTTACCAGATGGTTACTAAGGGACATATCAGTGCTGCAACTCTGATACTTTTTAACAAACCTAGTAACAGTGGTTAAGATATTGTTATCGCAAAGTATTTTATGAGTCTTCAGAAGTTGGCTAAAGGGTCAAATAATAAGCAGCTGAAAAACTTTGTAAAAGTTGCATACCGTAAATTAAAAATGCTCATAGACGAAAACAGGTTATACCAACATCTTGGTATAACCTGTCATTAAAACGTATTATGCTAAACAAAACGTATGACGTTTGATGCTTACTACGCTTCAAACTCACCGTTTATCAGTTAATAGATTTTGCTTCTCGCTTACGATAATTGAGTGACGCGACAAACGCCCAACCAATAAAGGTAATACCGATAAGGCCGGTGATAAGCTCTGGTACATGAAACTTCACCGATAACAGCATAATAATGGCTAAAGCACCGATGGCATAATGGGCGCCATGCTCAAGATAGACATATTCATCAAGTGTGCCTTTGTCTACCAAGAAGATAGTCATCGAACGCACGAACATCGCACCAATAGCAAGACCTAGCATGATAACGATGACGTCATTGGTAATCGCAAATGCGCCAATCACACCATCGAAACTAAATGAGGCATCAAGGACTTCTAAGTATAAGAAACCGATAATACCACCTTTCATAATCGCGCTAGTTGCAGCACCAGTACTGTTACCTTGAGAGTCTAGTTCTTCTTCCAGATCACCTTCAAGCATACCAGAGACTACCTGTACACCTAGATAAACTAAGATACCCCAAACACCCGCAATCAATACAGCAGAAGCTTGTTCAGCGGTAGCCCAAGATACTGAAATCATCAAGACGATAAGTGCTACGAAGACGCTCATGGCATCTACTTTACCTAGCTTTGCAAGACGACTTTCAAGCCAGTCAAACCAATGCACTTCTTTTTCATCGAATATAAAGTTCAAGAAGACCAGTAGTAAGAAAATACCGCCAAATGCTGAAATTTCAGCATGATGTGCCATTAGTCTTGCTGAGTATTCTTTAGGATCGTTTAATGCCAAATCTATAACTTGCATCATACCAAGGTCAGCGGTAACCGCGACGATGACAATGGGGAATACCAAGCGCATACCAAATACGGCGATTAAAATACCAACCGTTAAGAATATCTTTTTCCAAAATTCGTCCCAGCCCTTTAGGACTGAGGCATTGACCACTGCGTTATCAAAGGATAATGAAATCTCCATGACGGCCAAAATAGCAGTAATAGATAGGGTGGTTATCAAACCGCCCATACCACCATGTGAATATCCCCACCACGCCGCGACTGCTAAGGCAATGGCCGTGAAGATAAAGTCTAAATAAAAATGTCTCATGACACATCCTGTCTAGTTGCGTAAAGCTAAGGTTGTCTATTATAGACAAAGCATAAAAAAGCGGTTATCGCTAACCACTTTTTTATGCATAATTCTAAACGAAACATAAAGCATTATTGGTCGTTTAGCTATCAATAATTGTGGCTATTTTGCAACTAAAAGTACGTTATTCATTAGCTTATTCAAAACTCTACAAAGCTACTTAGCATAGCTAACTAATAAAGGTGCTTTGAATGCTAATAAAGGTACTTTGAATGCTAATAAAGGTACTTTGAATGCTAGTTTTAGCAGTGCTTATCACCCCAATTGCGATAATGATATCATCTAAACACGGGTTTAGATATCAACGCCGTATTGCTGACACATGGCTTGCAAGCCGCCAGAGTAGCCCTGACCAACGGCGCGGAATTTCCATTCGCCGTTATGACGATAGACTTCGCCAAATACCATCGCTGTCTCAACAGAGTAGTCTTCTGCTAGATCAAAACGCACGACTTCAGTACCTGTTTCTTCATTGACGACACGGATGAAAGCGTTGGCTACTTGCCCAAAGTTTTGGCTGCGAGCTGCCGCATCGTGAATGGTGACAGTGACGACGATTTTATCGACATCGGCAGGTACTTGGGTTAGGTTTACTTTGACGACTTCATCATCACCGTCACCTTCGCCAGTACGGTTGTCACCAGTATGCTCAACCGCGCCATTGTCAGATTTGAGCTGGTTGTAGAAGATAAAGTCATGATCGCCACGCACTTTGCCAGCGGTGTTTAATAAAAATACGCTGGCATCAAGGTCGAACTCGGCACCAGAGGTTGCGCGCTCATCCCAGCCAAGACCGATAAGTAGCTTGGTTAAATTTGGGTCAGTTTTGGTTAGCGATAAATTACCGCCTTTATTAAGTGATAAAGCCATGGAATTTTCCTTGTTATTAGATTAGGGAGAGGGGCAATATAAAGCAATAGCAATGAAAGCTATCAGACGTAAGCTAAAGTAGCAAAATCGATAGTGGGATTGAACTGGTCGAAAAATTATCGCTGCAAAACGATTGCTCAATGACGCTCTATCATAACAACAAAAAATGACCCAATCAAAGCCGATTGGGTCATTGTTATGTGTACGACAAGACTGACTATAAAAGATGGCGTCTAAATGCGGTGGTTAACCTTCATATCCATCCATAAACCTAAATTATCAGCCCTGACGATGACGAATCTCAAAGCTTTGATGAATGGGTTTTTTAATATCAAAATCAAAACCAATGGTTTTTTGCGTGATATCAATAATTTCATAACGCTCAGTTAGTTGCTCATCGAGCTCAAAGCGGGTAAAGTTATTTGAAAAATACAAAATCCCGTCAGAGGTCAAGCGGTTCATAGCGCGGTTAATAATAGCGGCATGATCACGCTGCACATCAAAAGTACCTTGGAACTTTTTCGAGTTTGAAAAGGTCGGTGGATCGATAAAGATGATATCGAATTGCTCGGTATTTTCCTTAATCCACTCAAATATATCGGCAGCAACGAATTGATATTTGTTGCGGCTGACATCCAAACCGTTGAGCACAAAGTTTTGCTTGCCCCAATCGAGATAGTTCTGTGACAAGTCAACGCTGGTGACTTTTTTCGCGCCAGCCAATGCCGCATGTACACTTGCGGTACAGGTATAAGCAAATAAATTCAATACTGATTTATTACGACTGTTGTCTTTAATCCGCGCGCGCATATTACGATGGTCAATAAACAAACCGGTATCGAGATAATCGGTAAAATTGACGTAGAAATACGCGCCATCTTCGCGAGCAACATGAAACTTGCCACGCTTTTCTGTGGTGTTCTGCTTGCTATACTGATCATTACCAGACTGGCGTGCCCGAGTTTTGATAAAGATTTGTTCGCGATTAATATCAAACACTTCACGAATACCCATCAAAGCTAGATTAAAGCGTTTTTTGGCGGTCTCGGGTGGAATGGTTTTTGGTGGTGCATATTCTTGCACGTGCGCATAGTCACCGTATAAGTCGATAGCCACTTTAAAATCAGGCAAATCAGCGTCGTAGACACGCATATTACTCACATTGTCTTTTTTGGCTAGTTTCTTGAGTTTGGCAAGATTTTTTTGCAGGCGATTGATAAAGTCTTGACCGTCTTCTACTTCAATCTCACGCTTTTCAAAACGACTAACAAGATTACCTGTTTGCCCTGCAATCAACTTGCCATAGCGGAAATAAACGGTAATGGCACCATTATGACAGCGTAAGGTTTTTGGTTCTTTAATCGGTAAGATATCGACTTGCTCGACATGAGAGGCCAATATACCAAGCATCGGATCGACACCACTACCGGCAAAGCTGTCTTGCAATATAAGCCCAATCGCTTGATACAAAGGCTTAATCATCTCTTCATCACCCAAACGCTCGCCATAAGGTGGGTTGGTGATAATTAGAGGATTGCTCAATCGACCATCATCGACCAACGGCTTTAGCACGCTGCTTAGCTGGTCAAGGGCGCGGGTTTCAATGTCGAGTAGCGGTAGCAAGTCTTGTAAACCAGCGGCAATAAGGTTCTTTTCTGTGGCGATAATCGCGCCACTATCGGCATCAAAACCCAAAATGAGCGGTAGGGTGTCTGGCTGCTCATTAGCAATGGCTAAGCCTTCACGGAAACGTGTCTGAGCATCATCAATCATCTGCTGCCATAGCGTCTCGTCATGATGCTGCCATTGGTAAAAACCAAATTGATTAGCGGCTTTGTCGATACCCACCGCATAATCACAATGCATGAGTAGCGCTTCAATGATAAAGGTGCCAGAGCCACACATTGGATCGACTAAGGCATTATAGAAAGGCGCGTCACCAGCGTCATTTTTCTTATGCCAGCCTGCGCTATATAGCAAAGCTGCTGCTAAGTTTTCTTTTAATGGCGCTTCGGTCATTGCCACGCGATAGCCACGGCGATGCAAACTGGTGCCTGACAAATCTAAATACAGTTCAGCTTGCTTGTCATTAACCGTCGCAAAAATAGCAAAATCTGGGTGTTTGCTATCGACGTTAGGGCGACTGTCATAAACTTCATTAAACGTATCAGCAATGGCATCTTTGATACGTAGCATCGCAAACTGTTGACTGACAGCGACGCGTTTGTCGACGGATAGACGGATGGCAAAGGTTTGCTCTAGGTTAAATTGCTCCGTCCAATTGACCGATTTTGCCAAACCATAAAGCTGCTCAGCCACATCATACTCAGCATTGATATTTCTGCGTTTGATTAACATCAATACCCGTGACGCTACCCGCGACCATAGGCAAATAGTATATAAGTCACGCAACGTACCCGTAACGGTCAGACGCCCCGTACTTTTGATATCGCTTGCAATACCAAAACTCGTCAGCTCAGTCTGTAGTGGTGCCTCAAGCCCATCGGCACAAGTGATAATCAGCTCAAGTGATAACTCTGCTGAGATCGCTGGTGAAAGTGCTTCTGACAACGCTGGTGAAGATGCGGCGGCAAGGGCTGGCGCGGTTGTTTCGGTCATACGGATACCTGTGGGCTAAATTGATAAGTAATGCACATCATAAAATAAGATGTTTAACCGGCGATTTTACCATAATTCAAGGCAGTATGGTTTAAAGTAGGGATGTTTAAACGGTCGGATTAAAAAGACCCGTCTAAAGAATAACGTTAAACAAAGCCGCTTATGCACGGTGACTATAATCTATGCCCTAACTATAAGTTACTTTCTAACAACTTTAACTCTCACCCTTTGCCAGTGGCCGTTTTTCTGATACGACCTGCGTTGTGGTCGCAAAGGGTTTGGTCGCGATAGGATAATCGACATCTTTTGGCATCAGTAGGCGCATATGCGGGTAAGGGGTTGAGATGTTGGCGGCATCAAAGGCACGTTTGATATCCTCTTTTAGACCTTCCTTGATTTTGGGCATGCGCGCGACAGCGGCAGGCTTGACCCAAAAACGTACGATAAAAAATACCCCGTACTCACCAATTTCATCCACGGTGGCTGAGCTTTCAGGGCGATTGAGCACCACTTCAGTATCAGCAAGGACTTGCAAAATTTCCTTGCGAGCAGTGTCGATATCATCTTCAAAAGCGATACGCACACGAATATCAAAGCGAATAAAGTTCTTGGAGGTTAAATTTGTTACTTCGGAGGAGGCAACGTTAGAGTTGGGAATAATGACGGTGATGTTGTCTCGAGTCAAAATATGGGTGGTGCGTAATGCAATGAGTACGACGCGACCTTCATTGTCATTGATATGAATCCAGTCGCCAACCTGAAAAGATTGTTCGAGCAAAATCGTAATACCCGCAATGAAATTAGCAAGGGTTGATTGGGCAGCAAAACCAACTGCCAAGCCCACAATCCCTAAACCCGCGACCAATGAGACAATATCAAAACCAAATTGCGCCATGACGCTGGCAAGTCCGAGTACCAATAGCAGCACTGACAAGATGTTTTGAAGCAGCTGCTCTATAGAAGCATTGAGACCATAATGCTGTAGCACTCTGTGAATAATCTGTCCAGATGACGTCCAAAGTACATAATAAATACCCGCCCATGTACTGGCTTTTGCAGTGGCCTTGATAGTCTCTGGCTCAAAGTAAATTTGGCTCATAATGGCAATCAAGCTGGTAACTATCCAGATATAACGCAAAACGGAACGGACAATCTTGGCACGGCGCTCATTCAGTCGAATGCGGGATTTGCTTTTTTTGACAATATAAATAGCCAACCAATAACAAAACCCCAATACCGCAAGCAGTATTAGGATTTTGATACCAGTGCTAACCAACTCTACTGCTTGCGATGTCCAATCGAATGACTCTTCGTCTATAGAGCCGCCCAAAGCGAGGTAAAGGCTAGTATGCAGGTCACGAATAATCTCTTTAAAAAAGTCGGTAACACTGGCGATTGGCATTTTTTCGTCCATGCAGGGTGTGTTTATACAAAGTTTTGTACACGAGATGCTTGGCTATAAACTACCTCAAGTCATGAAAGCAATCAAACATAACATGAGTGGTGATCGAGACTAAGCCCTCACTTCTTGGAAAGTGTGGCTGAGGTGTCATTTAAGAGTTATCTTTTTGTGTGTCTTGAGATTGAAAAGGTATCTCCATCTTATACTGGACATCACGTAGCGCGGTACGCAAACCTTCTAGTATCGTTGGATGATAGAAAGGAGTATCGAGCATGGCTTTGATACTCAAGTCATTGGTAATCGCCATAGCGAGTATATGACCGATATACTCGGCATCAGGACCTACCATGCTAGCGCCTAAGATTCTATCGGTTTTTTTGCATCCATAGATATGCAACAGACCACAGTTGACACCCATCACACGACTGCGACCTTGGTTATCAAAACTGACGCGACCAATGACATACTCCAATTCTGGATCTTGTTGTATTTCTGGTAGAGACATACCGACATTAACGATTTGGGGCGAACAAAACACGATAGAAAAGGGCACTGCTGGTGGACGGATGTAGGCGGCGTCTTTATTGTCACAGACCATATTACCTGCACTAAAACCTTCATCACTGGCCACATGTAACAGTGGAATATTGGCATTGGCATCGCCAACAATAAAGACATTCAAATCACCGATTTGACCGGTTTTCTTGCTCAGATCTTTTGGGCGGTTTTTTTCATCGAGTACAACGCCTAGGTTTTCAACGCCTAGCTCGTCAATATTGTTACGGCGACCTGTCGCGACCAGTACGTATTCCCCTTGCCACTGCTGTGTATCACCTGCGCTGTCTTCATAGTCAATAAAAGCGAGTGAGCCTTTATTGCCTTCAGCCGTTTGTACACCGACATTGTTAATTTTACTACCTAAGTGCATCGTCAGCTCGCGGCTTAAGCAGTCGATGGCCTTATTGCTAATGTCTGGATCTTTCAGTCCAGCCACCTTTTTGACACGATTAAATAATGTCACATCCACACCCAAACGATTAAATGCTTGGGCAAGCTCCAAGCCAATGGCACCTGCACCAACGACCGCCATAGATTTTGGTAAATCTGTCAGCTCAAAAACAGTGTCAGAGGTCAGCAAGGTATCGCCAAGCTTGTCCGCCCAACCTTCTGGAATAAAGGGCGAGCTACCTGTGGCCACGATGATTTTTTCTGCTTCAATCACCTCGTCATTGACCTCAATCAGACCTTGTTTATTGATATGAGCGTGACCCGCTATTTTTTTGTGCGCAGGCCAGCTATCTACTTGCTCTTCGAGATAGCTTTCGAAATGACTGCGCTCATCGCGCACACGCTCCATAACTCGCTTGCCATCTATCTGGGTAGTCGCATGAATACCAAATTCAGCAGAATGGTTGGCATCATGTGCACGGTCAGCCGCTGCAATCAATAGTTTACTAGGCATACAGCCTACAGTGACACAAGTCGTCGTCCAAAAGCCTTCGTTAATAATGACGACATCGTCTTTGATTTTACTGGCTTGGCGAAAGGCGTTTTGTCCTGCTGTACCTGCACCAATGATGGCAACAGAGACTTTACGGGTGACTTGATGGTTTGTGCTATCGACAGCGGTGTCGGACTGGTTTTTCATATTATTCTCAAGTAGTTATATTTTATAGGATGTGAGTGCCTGATAAGACGTTGGCTTTTAATCATTTGTGCTCAGCAACTCAATAAACGCTATTTTATGACCAATAATTAGTGCCACTAATCATAATAAAAGTTATGGCGCCAATATTGTTAGTAAACGCTCAGTATAATCTTTGGCACGTAGATTGCGCTGCGCATGCGTGAGATTGCCGTCTTTATCGAATACGAAGGCTGAGCGTACCAGACCTAGCGTTACCTTACCGTACATGTTTTTTTCTTTTATGACCTCAAAGTACTGGCATAGTTTTTCGTCGCTATCACTGATAAGTGGAATCTGTAGATCATATTTCGCGATAAACTTTTCATGAGATTCGACACTATCACGGGAGACCCCGACAATATCATAGCCCAAATCATCAAACTCACTAAGACGCGCCGTGAACTCTGTCGCTTGTGTGGTGCAGCCTGGAGTGCTGTCTTTTGGATAAAAATAAAGGATCAGTCCTTTGTCGGTATGCGCAACCAAGTCTTTTAGGTCAATGTCATCATGAATAAAGTGACCATCGAGCTCACGCACCATCGTCACTGGAAAGTCGGGCAGGGCGATAGTTTCTGTGGTTGGTTTAGCCATGGTAAAGTCCTTAGTCATTTTAATGTTTGTTTGAGTTATGGTGGTCTTATTATAGGCAGATTAGTAGAAATAAATACTCAGTTTTACACTTCACTTATTCATTGGCAACAAAAAAGACTGGTAATGACCAGTCTTTTTTGTGTTGAACCTTTTATCAATTATGCCGGTTTTTGTGGTTTCTTTAGATCTAAGCCGACGGTGCATTGCTGCAAGTCTTTTTGCATTTCCTTCACGTAAGATAGGCCTGACGGGTCTTTCTTGTCTTGGGCGTAGCTTTCAATTTCCCACATTTGACCGATCGTCATGTTGCTACGAACGCCAATGGTGCAATTGCACAGTTTGGTCGCGTTATTTTTATCAGCAACTTTATATTTGACGGCCCCGTTCACACAGGTATTAATATTGTCTTGCTCGATATCGGTAGCATTGGCCTGTGGTATGGCAAAAAGAGCCGCTAAGGCTAGGGGTAATACTGGCAAAAACTTCATAAACATCCTCTCAAGGGTAGCGTCAATTTTGTAGATTTTTACTCAAAAATTAAATTACTGAGGTAAATAAGGGTATTTCTCTATCGGTTGTCTATCTGATGACAGAGAGAATCGTCCATACCATAGCAAGTATCGCAATTAAAATACAACGGCGGCGTGCTGTGTTAATGCAAGCGAATGTTTCGCTAATGTTTAGTTATACTGTCTGTCGCTATGAGTACTTAAACTGTTAAGGTTGATAATGAGTAGGATCAGCGATACCTGCTTGGGCGAATCCTTGGCGGCGCAAGGTACAGCTATCGCAAACACCGCAGGCAAGACCATTTGCGTCGGCTTGATAGCAAGAAATTGTCTGACCATAATCGACACCTAATGACAGCCCAAGCTCGATGGTTTTTGCTTTTGACAGCTGCTGTAATGGCGTCTGAATGGATAAATGATGGCCTGTAACGCCCGCTTTTGTCGCCAAGTTTGCCATGTGCTCAAAGGCGGCAATGTATTCAGGACGACAATCTGGATAACCTGAATAATCGACTGAGCTGACGCCAATAACGATATGGTTGGCGTCGGTCACTTCAGCGACGGCTAAGGCATAAGATAAGAATATGGTATTACGAGCCGGTACATAGGTGTTTGGAATGGCATCGTTATCAATCTCATCACGTTTTTTATTAGGGAACTTCTCTGCATCCCCATCAGGAACCATCATACTGTGATCCGTCAATGATGAGCCACCAAGCTGAGCGATATCAATATCGATAATGCGATGGTTGACCGCTGCCGTTTCGGCGATATTTTTTGCGGCGACAAGCTCACTATTATGGCGTTGACCATAGTTGAAGCTGACTGCAGTCACCGACGCATAACGTGCCTTGGCCCAATACAAACAAGTCACCGAATCAAGCCCGCCCGACAATAGCACAACGGCATTTTGGCTTTTATGCAGAGCATTTAAATCAGTATCGGAGGCTTGATTATTGGAGGTGCTTTGCGAAGTAACGTTAGTCATAATGGTATCTATTATTGGTTTACGAAAAACGGTTATTTTAGCAAAAATCCAACCGTTACATAACCATGCAGCCGTTATTTAATGTCCTCTTTTCAAACTGTGAGCAAATTTTGTTATAATTGCTGCTTTTAAAGCATCAGTGTTAACGCTTGCCCATCATGTATGACAGCACTGTGATAGCAGTTTGCTGTATAGCAAAATCACCCTTGTAAAGATATTGAGTAACTTATGACCGCAGCGACCTTGTTTACGCCAAAAATTACGCCAGAGTTTGATGAGATGTCTGCTGATGCAGGTATGGCTGACTATACTTTAGAGACTGATGGCATGGAAGATGATGATGCCGCTGAGGATGATTTGATGGCTGAGCAGTTATCACCTACTCAATCAGCACAGTTTCGCAAGCTACAGAAGAAACTGCGTAGACAAGTATCTTGGGCGATTCGTGATTTTAATATGATCGAAGAGGGTGACGTGGTGATGGTCTGTGTTTCAGGAGGCAAAGACAGCTATACTTTGCTGGATATTTTATTGCTGCTAAAACGTATTGCACCGATTAATTTTGATATCGTCGCGGTTAATTTGGATCAAAAGCAGCCAGGTTATCCTGAGGATATTTTGCCAGCGTATCTAAACGAGCAGGGCATTGCCCACTATATTTTAGAAAAGGACACTTATAGTATCGTCAAAAGCGTGGTGCCGGAAGGTAAGACCTATTGTTCGGCATGTTCGCGTTTGCGTCGTGGCTCATTGTATGGTTTTGCCAAACAAATTGGTGCGACTAAAATTGCTCTTGGTCATCATCGTGATGACATGCTCGCGACTTTCTTTCTAAACTTGTTCCATGGTGGTACGTTAAAATCCATGCCACCGAAACTGCTCAGTGATGACAAGCAAAACATGGTTATTCGCCCATTGGCCTATGTCGAAGAGAAAGACATCATTAAATACGCAAAATTGAAAGAATTCCCGATTATTCCATGTAACTTGTGTGGCAGCCAGACCAATCTGCAACGCGCCATTATTAATGACATGCTACGCGAATGGGATAATGCTCATCCGCAGCGTTTGGCCTCTATCTTTAAAGCGATGCAAAACGTTGCCCCATCGCAATTAGCCGATCGTGAATTGTTTGACTTTGAGGGGTTAAGTCTTGATCGTGATGATAATGAGCGCCTATTCGAAGGGAATAATATTCAGGCAGGGCAGACCGGTAGCTTGGCTGAAATTGGCTTACCAGTCGCGCCAAAAACGCAAACTTTTAATCCAAAGTTTGCCAGTAAGCAACAGTCAGATAAAACGATAGAAAGCAGTCGACCCACACAGAAGATTCCAACAATTAATCCTGTTATCTAGGGCGTGTCTTCAATTCAATCGATGAATATCTAAATGGGCTAAAAATGGCTAAATTTTGCTGATATTAATTTTTTGTCGCCTCTGTCTGCGCAGGCACAGCAAGCAAGAAAAATTGATATCAGCAGTGCGTGATGGTTCGATATCACTTTTCACTCACTATAGCCAAATAATAGCCAAAAAAAACCAGCTTATTCATGGCTGGTTTTTTTATGTCTTAATGAATTGATTATTCGCTGAATCTACGCAGTCTATATTTATATAAGTTAACTCTCAGCAAATACTGGTAGCGGGTCAAAACTAACCTTTGAACGTGGCAATTTTGCCACATCTTGCATACGCCAATCATCTTTGCCTTCATTGCTCACTTGCAAATAGTACTTGGCTTTTACGGGGTCAATATCTACCTTAGCGCTATATTTATTACCTTCTTGATGCTGTAACACCACATCACGATCTTTTTTGATGTCGGTCGCATGGGAGATTGATAAATCTAATTTATCAGGATAAGTAAGCGGGGTGCCATTAAGTAATTTGCCCGATTGTAAGCTTTGCTCAGGATAATTCAAATAAAACACAATATTACCGTCATCGGCAAACTGCATCTCGCCATGCAGGTCTAAGTCATAAGTCAGCTTGTCACGGGACACATCATGATAAAGCGTCTTGCCATCCATATACCAATCGTCACGAACCACACTGTCACGGATCTGATAGGAGTAATAAACAAACCAGAGGCAAGCAATCACCACAAAGGCTGGCATGCCAATCACAAAGATAACCACCATATAGTTTTTATACCATGGCTGGCTATCTTGGTGCTTAAAATTTGGTGCTGGAGTAGACATAAAATACCTATTAATCAAATAGCTGTTTATAGATATCCAGTTATCGGATATCTATACAGTGGTATCGACGGATAAATTGACGGCTAACGGCTGTCAATTTAATGATAATCTATAACCCGCTCGTCAATGACTAACGGGTAAAATATATGAGTCTACACTTGCCATACGCAAGCGTTTACTGACCTTGAGTGGTAAAGACGTTTTGTTTACTGACCATGTACTGACCATCATTGCTGTTCACATTTAGGGTAACAAGTGTTTGACCAGATTCAATGACATCAGGATCACCATAAATACTGACGGGCATATCAAAGCTTTCACCCGCTTCTAATGGTACATCATTAAAACGCAATTCCAAACTCAGACCTTCTTGCGGGGCAAGGGTTATCTTATAGGTATGCGGCTCTTGTGTTTTATTGGTCAGCTTGACGATATAGCTGTTTTCAATCATGCCTTGAGTATTGATCGATGACAACTGATTGCGGTCACGGCGAATATCAATCTCTAAGGGGACACGATCGGTCAAGGCATAAACGACACCACCGCAAAGCACGGTCAGTAGCGCTAAATAGGCAAAAAACCGTGGGCGAAATACTCGGCTTTTCTCTTTTTCTGCCAATTGCCGTTCTGTCGTATAACGAATCAAGCCACGAGGATAACCCACTTTATCCATGACTTCATTACAGGCATCGACGCACGCGGCACACTGAATACAGGCCACTTGTAAACCATCACGAATGTCGATACCAGTAGGGCATACTTGCACACACATCTGACATTCGATACAGTCGCCTAAATGTTCCGGATTGGTCCCTTTTTTACGCGCACCCCGTGGCTCACCGCGCTCATAATCATAGGAAACAATCAGCGTATCTTTATCAAACATAACGCTTTGGAAGCGCCCGTAAGGACAGATTTGAACACACATCTGCTCACGCATGTAGCCAGCATTCACATAGGTAGAAAAAGCAAAGATAAAGACAGATACCCAAATCCACGTAGGCCAATCGGGGAAGGGAATAACGCCTATCATCTGCCAACTATAATATAAGCTATCAGTGCCGGAGACGTAGCTGACGAATGTAGTCGCCGTAATCATTGAAAAAACAAACCAAATAAAATATACCAAACCACGTTTAAAGGCTTTTTTTGCACTCATCGGTTCTTTATCGAACTTCATGCGCTTATTACGGTCACCAATCACCCATTTTTCAACATACTGATATAGATGCGTCCAGATCGTTTGGGGACACGCATAGCCGCACCATACCCGACCAGCGTATACCGTTACCATAAATAAGGTAAAAGCGGCAATCAACGCGAAGGCGGCAATGAAATAAAAATCCTGAGTCAAAAAAGTCATGCCAAAAATATAGTAATGCTGCGAGGGCACATCAAACCATATTGCCTGCCTATCATTATAACGCAGCCATGGCAGTAACAAAAACAGCGCCAAAAACGCATACATACTAACGACGCGGATATTTTGATAAAAACCCGTGATAAATCGAGGATGAATACGATGCTTGGTGGCATCAAGATCAATCTGCTGTACAGGGATTTTATTGGGTTGTGGTGCTGACATAAACGTGCCTCTTTAAAAAAAGAATCAGTCTGCTGGCATGATGAACAAACACCTATAATAAAAAGATGTCGGGATGTGCGATGTTATCAATGTCAGTAAGTAGCTGAGTAGGATAATCACTGTAAAAAACAGCGAACCCTGCTACCAAATGAGCGATTGTAAATAGCCAATTACGATTGAACCATTCATACTAAAAATGGCGATCGATTCGTGGTTTTCAAATCGTGCTATTTTAGCATTATCCCTACTATAAATGGGGTAATAATGCTCAAAAAGAATCATTGTATTCAAATTATATTGACCGACTGGTTACCGTCGAGTCGCCTGCACAGCTGGCTTTGCAGAGTAAATAAGTATCATGACAAAGACATGAAAGCGCTTAAACTAAAATTTTCAGCCAAATTGCCAAACAAAAGGGAGAACTGCAATAACAGTTCTCCCTTTTTTCGATCTTATCCATGTATCCTATAACGACTGACTGAAGTAGTCTTAGTTAACGGTAGCTGCTGCCGGTGCTGCTGCTTTTGGCGCAGTAGCAGTAACAGGTAGGGCTTGAGTGGCCTTAGCTGGCTTGTCTGACAAAGAGTAAATATAAGCAGCAAGTAGCATAATACGCTCATTACCTAGCTTCGTTTCCCACTGCGGCATCACACCTGCGCGTCCGTAACGTAAAGTATTACGTACCGTTTCGCGCTCGCCGCCATATAACCAAATGGTATCAGTTAAGTTTGGCGCACCCGCTGAAATCATACCTTTGCCATCTTTATCATGGCATAACGCACAATTTTGTTGGAAGATAGCTGAACCTTGAGCAACCAATGTCTGATCAAGTTTGCCGTTGCTTTTACTACCGTTATTCGATGACAACGATAATACATATTCTGATGCTGCACGCACACCGTCTTCACCGATCTGATCGCGCCATGCTGGCATACCACCAACGCGGCCGTTGTGTAGCGTGGTCAAAATATTTTGTGCTTCGCCGCCATATAACCAATCATTATCAGTTAGGTTAGGGTAGCCTGTTGCACCTTTCGCATTCGAGCCATGACATACCGAACAGTTCTGTAAGAACAAACGGCTACCGACTTTTAGGGCGTTCGGATTTTCAGACAGCTTTTCAATATAAGGGGCAAGCTCAGCAATTTTTCCATCAATTTGTGTTTGCAAATCTGCAGGTGGTGTCTCACTACGACGCATGGTTGCTTGCAACTCATTAAGTGTGCCCAATGTCGCAGTCGCGCCCGCTGCATCTGCTTTTACCAAGATGCTTTGCTCAAAATTATCGGTAAAGATTTTATTATTGCTTTCAAGCTCACTGAATAGCTCGTTCTTAGAGGTCCATGGTACGGTTTCGCCATCGACTTCTACGGTGGCGATGCCTTCCCAGTGTGCTGGGAACATTGCTGGGAAAAATACCCAGTAAGCGACACCCCAAACGATTGAGCCAAAAAATATCACCAACCACCATTTAGGGAGTGGTTTGTCGTATTCTCGGATACCATCATATTCATGACCAGTGGTACCGTCTTCCTCGACGTCTGGCTTGTATTTTAATACAAACAGTAGAACGCCAAGAATGAAAAGCCAGCAGCCGAAACTGAATAGCGTGATCCAAGAACTCCAAAAAAATGTCATCGTTTATCCTTATTGCGCTGCTCTTCAGACAGAGACTTTATATCCTCGTCATCAAGCGCAAGTTGTGCATCTTCTTCGAAGCGTTTTTTGTTTTTTGGCGAATACGCCCACCATGCAACGCCTACGAAGGCAACAAAGGCAGAGACGGTCGCAATTGTTTGTAATTCACCAATACCCATTAGCGCTGTCCTTCCATTGCGGTGCCTAACTGCTGAAGGTAGGCGACTAAAGCATCAAGCTCAGTTGCACCAAGCACAGCATCAGGAGCACCTTCAATATCTTCTTCAGTGTAAGGTACGCCAAAACGATCGCGGAATAGACGCATCTTCGCTTGTACGTTCGTACCGTTGACTTCGTTGGTCGCAAGCCAAGGGAAACCTGGCATCACTGACTCAGGTACTAGTGACCGTGGCGCAATGAGATGTTGCTTTTGCCAGTCTTCCGAATAGCGTCCACCAACACGTGCTAGGTCAGGCCCTGTACGTTTTGAACCCCATAAGAATGGATGATCCCATGTTGATTCAGCGGCACGTGAATACGGCCCATAACGTTCAACTTCAGCACGCAGTGGGCGAACCATCTGCGTGTGACAGACGTGACAACCTTCACGAATATAAATATCACGACCTTCAAATTCAAGCGCAGTCCATGGCTCCATAGAAGGTAGTGGGGCGTTCACGCCACCTTCTTCTGGACCCTTGTTATCATAAATCAGCGGTACGATTTCAACTAACGTTGCAAAACTAATCGCAATAACGATACCGATGACCAACAAGCCTGTATTTTTTTCAATAATTTCATGCGGTGTACCAGCCATGATCGCTCCTTATACTTTAGCTGTCGAGGTATTGACACTAGATTCGTGATCCGTAGGATCAGCAACATCTACAGGCTTACCTTCAGGCATCTTAAGTGTTTTATAAACGTTATATGCCATCACAAACATGCCCGACACATATAAGAAGCCACCGAAAGCACGACCAATATATGGGAAATGTGAGAACTCAACCGTATCAACGAAGCTATATACCAAAGTACCATCTGGGTTAGTAGCCAGCCACATCATGCCTTGGCCAATACCTGAGATCCACATTGATACGATGTAAAAGATAGTCCCTGCCGTCGCTAGCCAGAAATGCGTGGTGATTAAGCTGATAGAGTACATTTTTGGCTTATTATAAATACGAGGCAACAGTACATATAGCGAACCAATAGTAATCATGCCCACCCAACCAAGTGCACCTGAGTGTACGTGACCAATTGTCCAATCCGTATTATGCGATAGCGCATTAACGGTTTTGATAGACATCATTGGGCCTTCGAATGTCGACATGGCATAGAATGACAGTGCCACAATCATAAAGCGAATGATCGGATCGGTACGTAACTTATCCCAACTACCAGATAGCGTCAAGACACCATTAATCATACCACCCCAAGAAGGCGCGAATAAGATAATGGAGAACACCATTGCCAATGACTGCGTCCAATCAGGAAGCGCCGAATAATGCAAATGGTGACCGCCAGCCCACATATAAGACGCAATCAACGCCCAAAAGTGAACAATAGACAAACGATACGAATAAATAGGACGACCAATCTGTACTGGGACAAAGTAATACATCATCCCAAGGAAAGCTGCCGTCAAGTAAAAACCGACCGCGTTATGTCCGTACCACCACTGCACCATGGCATCGGTTGCACCGCCAAATAACGAGTATGATTTAAACGCACTAACCGGAATCGCCATGCTATTTACGATGTGTAGTAACGCAATCGTAATAATAAAAGCGGCAAAGAACCAGTTAGCCACATAGATATGTGAGGTTTTGCGTTTGATGAGTGTTCCGAAGAAAACAATGGCATAAGATATCCACACCAACGCAATCAATATGTCGATGGGCCACTCAAGCTCAGCGTATTCTTTACTTGAGGTCAAACCTAGCGGTAATGTAATGACAGCAGAAACGATAACAGCCTGCCAACCCCAAAAGGTAAACCAAGCCAAATACGGTGCGAACAAGCGTGTCTTACAGGTACGCTGGACGATGTAGTAAGACGTTGCGAACAGGGCAGAGCCACCGAACGCAAAAATAACCGCATTGGTATGTAGCGGTCTTAGACGGCTAAAGGTCAGCCATGGGATGTCAAAGTTGAGCGCTGGCCATGCCAACTGTGAAGCAATGAACACGCCAAGACTCATGCCGACGATGCCCCATACAACGGCCATTATCGTAAAAAATCTTACGACAGTAATTTCGTACTCACGGTCAACTGGGGCGACTGCTGTGTTTTGTAAACTCATTGGATGATTCCTTTACAGCCCGAATTATCAACAGAATTAACTAACTCTCCGCGCTATCTGTATCAAATAAATTGATGCAAGCAAATAGTGACTGCGGTACATGCTGTTTTTTGACTCACTTATCATCTTAAGGTTATTAACTATCAAGCTAAGCTTCCACTCGGTATCTACTGATGCAAAGAGGAAGGGGGAAGCGCTAGAAAAATATCTCGCTTACAACCAGTTGATAGTAGGATTGTTAATAACTCGTTAAGGGGAATAAGGAGTGGCGCCGTATAATTAAGCATCAAACATCTAGCGATGTTAAGGATTTATCTTAATTACTACTGAAAATAACAGCACTAACGAAGATAGATACTGGTATCCACCTGGTAATAAAATATTATTGACCATTGATGTATGCTAGCGGCGGCTGACAAAAAAACAGATTAACGTAATGTTTAGTTAAAACTCCCGACTCTGTTTAAGGGTATTGTAACGCAATCCTAATCAAATATCATCAGAACTATGCGGCAAAATACAAACTCTTTGGTAAAAATATAGGCAGGCAACTCTTTGTAGTTATGCTAGGAGCCTATTTTATACTCAATTTTAAGACTATTCTAGAGGGTTAAATGATACGAATTGCAGGGTACAAGGACAAACTCTAGAGAAATTTTTGTAACAATGGCAACATTAGCCTTATAAATAGGTTTTACTTATCATCAAATCGCCCCTTATAATGAGGCTGAAGAAGATCGATAGTAGATTTCCTATCCATTGTTATGACAACAATGACAAAATAACGATTTTAATCATTTGAACACAATTGGGCGGCGGTAATCCATAAGATGACCCCAGTGCCCCATTCATTAAGGATAATAAGATGGCAGTTTTTTTGACAGATGCATGGTTCGATGACGTTGAGAAGTTAGGTAGTGAAGCCGGTGAGCTAAATTTGCCGCCAGCGCTGGCTAATATGATTATTAACCTAAAAGTGTCCGACACGGACAAAGACATCGAAGCCAACTTTGCCGATGGCTTGTTGCATCGCGGCTTGAATGATAATGCGACCACGACACTCTTGCTTGACCGTAGTATCTTGCAATCTATCATCACTGATTTCGACACTAATGAAATTATGGGTGCGTTTATGGGTGGCAAAATTCGTGTCGAAGGTGACATGTCACAACTGATGGCGGTACAAACTGCGCGTCCAAGTGCTGAGCAAAAAGAATTGTACAAGCGTATCAAATCAATGACGACTATGGCTTAAGCCTGTATTCTCTCGATTTTCCCAATCGGTTAGTTTTGATCAATCTTATTCACACTGACCATAAAAAAATCCCCTAATTCTATGTTAGGGGATTTTTTTATGATCGGTGACGGTCAGAATGACGTAGTAGTCAGGAGAATTCTTAAATTTCCTAGCTGGTTTTTGATTGCGCCGTCGCGTCTTGTGACTTCTGATTTTCTTTGTAAATGGCGGCTTGTAGCCAAACATTTGCCTGAATGTAGTCATGTACTTTGATAGAAGCAGTCTCTACTGTATTGAGTGCGCCAATACGTACCACGAATGGATCGGCATCTTGCTCACGTAGTATTACCACATCAAATAGAATAATGGATTTGCCGTTAAAAACGGTTTCTTGCTTGCCAAGTACTTGACCTTGGCACCATGCCTCGTCTTCTTGTCCCAAAGTATCACCGAACAGATACGCACACATATGACCCAAGTTAATCTCTACAGGAGCCATTTGTTCTTTGGTTTCAGGCTTCCATTCTTTGATTTGCTCTTGTAGATCGTCTGGTATTTGGCCGTCATTGGCAGCGACGATGTCGTTAAACGCGCGGTGGTAGCGGATGGCTTCTTGATCTTCGACCATAATGACTTCTTGCTGTTCGCTCAGCTTAATCTCATGCGCCCAAGCACTGAAATTCGCAAAATACGAACTGTCGCGTTGGTATAAGTGGCGATTGGCTGTATAAAGCTGGTCAAAGGCATAAATGATACTACCATCAGCCGTACGTAAGCGCAGTACTGCGTCATGCGAGTTGTCATTGGCGATGATACGCTCGATTTTGCAATGCAGCCCATAAGGACTGTCAACACAAGGGTAGGCGTTGATAAAACGTTCTGGTTTGCCGTCTTTCATTGCCAGCACTTGGTTGATGTGGCAAGGCTGATCTTCAGACAACAACAAGCAACTGTCTTTGGCGCTGACGTTGGGGTTGAGGCCCTTGGGCATGGCTGCTTTTTCGATCATCTTTTGTAGCCACTCTGGCACATCCTGACTCATGTCATCGGTTAAAATACGCCAATGATCGGCATGACCCGCAGCTTGCTCGTCGGATAATGTGATTTTGGTAGGAGATTGGATGTTTTTATATTGATAATTAATGGTCATGAAAATACTCAAACTTAAGTCAGCGATGAAGTTTGGACCTAACACTGTGATTGCTTATCTAGCATCCAATATCTACAATCATTGGTCTATGATAGCCAGCAATGTCAGCAGCACAGGGTCAGCAAACAACAATGAGGGGTTAGTGACAATTGTCCTTAGCATACAATATATAGGTATAGACGCAAGTAATAGCAAGCCCCTCATAAAAAATAATAACAAAACCCTATTTTTATTAAAAAATACGCGCAGTTTTTGCTAATGACTGGCACATATCTGCCAAATTGTGTCAAACTAGCTCCCTTTTGATGGCCAAATCTGGCCTATTTTAAACCCTATTTTTGTGTTCGATTTATATGTTGGTATGGCAGACGCCATATATAAGGCGTTTGTCGCTGCTCGTTTTGGCGCATATAAAAGTCGCACGTAGATAAGATAAAGAGTTTGAATATGTTTCGTCCTTTAGCGTTATTTATCGGCTTACGATACACCCGAGCAGAGCGTAGTAATGGTTTTATTTCCTTTATATCGCTGATCTCGATGATAGGTTTGACCCTTGGGGTTGCCGTATTGATTACGGTGCTGTCGGTCATGAATGGTTTTGACCGCGAGCTAAAAACCCGTATTTTGGGCATGGTGCCGCAAGCAACGGTTATCTCAAGTGAGGTGATTGGCGATTGGGAACAATTGGCAGATCGTATCAAAGAAGATCCAGAAGTGGCTGCTGTGGCACCCTTCATTCAATTACAAGGCATGCTGACGTCGAATGGCCAAGTGGCAGGCATTATGGTCACTGGCGTCGATCCTCAGTACGAAAAAAATGTCTCGATCATCAACGATCATATGACTGAAGGCAGTATCGACACGCTCCAAGCTGGTGATTTTAGTATTGTACTGGGTGAAGAGATGGTGCAATCGCTGGGCTTAAGTATCGGTGATAAAGTGACTTTGGTGTTGCCAGAAGCATCGCCATCACCTGCTGGTGTGATACCGCGCTTTAAGCGTTTTACCCTCACGGGTATTTTTAGTATCAGTCCAGAAGTGGACAGCCTCATGGCCTTTATTCCGATGAGTGATGCTGGCAAATTGTTACGTCTGCCAGCTGGTGCTCAAGGTATCCGTATGAAGCTAAATGATATCTTTACCGCGCCCATCGCTGCTCAAAAAGCGGCTGCCATTGCCCCTGATCGACTCTATCCGAATGACTGGACGCAAACGCATGGCAATCTATTTGGGGCGATCCAAATGGAAAAAGCCATGGTAGGATTGCTACTGTTCTTAATCATCCTAGTGGCAGCATTTAATATTGTCTCAAGCTTGGTGATGCTGGTCACGGATAAAAAAGCGGATATTGCGATTCTAAAGACCTTTGGCGCGTCACCTCGTCTGATTACGCAGGTCTTTATGGTACAAGGCGTGGTCATCGGCGTCATCGGTACGATTGCGGGTACGATATTGGGCGTTATATTTGCCCTCACGGTTAGCGACATTCTAGGCTTTATTAATCAAGCCTTCGGTCTCAATCTTTTTGATGCTTACTTTGTCAATTACCTACCATCACAGCTGCGCTTGACGGACGTGGTATTGATTACTGGTGCATCGTTTGTATTGAGCTTTTTGGCCACGATTTATCCAGCACGTCGAGCGGCTAAAATTCAGCCTGCACAAACACTGCGCTATGAATAATTGAAGCCATAAGAGAGAGATTGAGCCGCGGATTTACTCGCGCGCTCAAGGCTGGAATGTTTAGTCAGGTTTAAAAAAATCATGAATATCGGTATAAATAAAATAAAGGAAGCGCTATGTCTGCCATTCTAAAGGCGACCAATATTAATAAGATATATGATGAAGGTGCGGTTAGCACCCAAGTATTGACAGGCTTGGATTTGACCGTCCATGCGGGTGAACGCATCGCTATCGTTGGTACCAGCGGCTCGGGCAAAAGCACTTTGCTACATTTGCTGGGTGGACTGGATACGCCAACCAGTGGTGAAGTCTGGTTGCATGGTCAGCTATTAAACAGTATGAATGAAACCGAACGCGGTGCGATGCGCAACAAGCACTTAGGGTTTATTTATCAATTTCATCATCTATTGGCAGAGTTCACAGCGATTGAAAACGTCGCGATGCCATTGCTGCTACGCCCAAAAGTATCAACGACTGAGGCGAGAGATCAAGCAATAGCAATATTAGAGAGCGTTGGTCTAGAGCATCGTTTGGCGCATAGACCTGGCGAGCTATCAGGCGGTGAGCGTCAACGCGTGGCCATTGCTCGTGCACTCGTCACCAAACCTTCGCTCATATTGGCAGATGAGCCAACGGGCAACTTGGATTATGACAATGCGCAAAGCGTTTTTGGCCTACTATCAGAGCTGCAAAGTACCATGCAAACGGCACTACTGATGGTGACGCATGACCGTAACTTGGCGGCATTGGCGGATCGTCAGCTGTTACTGCGTAATGGTCATTGGGAACAATACTAAATGGCTTAAGTATGGAATATCCTAAGTATTAAAGTAGGTCAATTCAATCAACAGTCATATAGATAAGCTAACAATGGCTAAATTTTGCCAAACAGCGAAGATAATATCCAGTTAATACCTCGATATTATCTTCGCTGTTTTTCATGTTTGGCTACAATGGGGCTCATTTTTATCACCCTGCTTAAAATGATGACACGCTTTAGAAGAAATATCATAAAGTAGAGTATAAAAAATAGGTTGCCAACTATAGTTTGCTGAGTATAATTGGATGCAGTAAAGAGTAGTGCAGACAGAGTAATCCTAACAATGTACCTGATGTATTTTTTATATAGAATCGGCTGTAGTAGCCTTATTTAATAGAACAAGGATAATGACAATGAATGAAGATGAAGATCCAATCGCTGCTTTTGGCAGTGCCGAAGAAGGCAATGAGCCATTGAAACCGTATATTGATCCAACGTTGTTTGACACCGTCGACAAAGATGCACAGATTGAACTACTTACTTCAGTTTTTGATTCTATTACGCTGGCAGGTGTTGATTACGATTTAAAAGCGCAGGATAGCGCCACTGGTAAACGCTATACGCTGCTCAAAGACGAAAAAGTGGTCGATATCTTTGTGATGGATAGCAGCTTTACAGACAATGTCCTAGCAGCGATAGAAAAAGATAAAGAAGACGAGTAATTGGATTCAATGAGCCGTATGTGTTGAGGTTGCAGATTATCGTTTAGGCGGTTTCTCTTGAACGGTGTGCTGACGTTTTTGCCAGCTTGACACGGTTTTATAACGCCAAATAGCCTTAAATGCCAATCCGCAAATGATGCTGGTAATAATAGCGAGTATGGCGCTTCCCACACAAAACGCGGTTAATGAAACAGTACCGTGATAAGTGATAAAGGGGTTAGCGCCATCAGATAGTACCCACAAGCTAAAATCAGCAATCATCCTGCCGATAAGTCGTAAACTGATCATCGGCACATCAATAATCTTAGCGCCGATGTAGTAACCAGCATAAAAGATAGGTAGGCTAGTGACGGGGTTGGTGATCCACGTCAAACCAAGCGCCATAGGGACATTGGCACGAAAAATTAGCGAGCCAATTAATGCCAGTAGCATCTGTCCGGGTAGCGGAAAAAATGCACTGAGTACACCGATATAGACCGCTTTATTTAAGCTGTGCCGGTTAAAATGCCATAAACGCGGATCAGCCAAATGCGGTGCAAATAATTTTAAAATGCGGCTTTCTAGAATTTTCTCTGGTGTGGGCAGCAAGTCTTTAAGACGTTTTTGGGGCACAGTATCGCCTTTAATCGTTATCAACCGCTGGCTCAATCATATTGATGGGCTGATATAAAGAGATATTAGGAATAAAATACGGGTGGGAATAGTATCAGAAAAAAAGGGTAATAGTGTCGAATAATTATTATTGTAATACCTCTCATCAGTATAGGGCAATACTAAAATAAATGCTATCGCTTGACCAACGAGACAGTCGTCATTGCTAGGGCCTGTCTTCAATTCAATCGATAGTCATCTAAATGGGCTAAAAATGGCTAAATTTTGCCAAACATCGTCAAATAGCTGGTTAATATCCCGATATTATCTGCGCTATTTTTCTTGTTTGACGGCAATTTATCTCATTTTTATCACCATTTTTGAAATGAAGACACGCCCTAGAGTGAAACGATATACTCGTGCCCATTTTTGTGAGCAATGATAATCCGTTAAAATTGACTGTATTTAAACAGTCAGCTCATTAAGCAAGGAGCGCTGGTGTACTGGTTACTTGGTAGTCTAATGATTATCGTTATGATGGGCGTTTTGGCAGTCGCGGATAGTCTGGCGATACCAATCAATTCATCAATAGAGCTGCATAACGCTAACAGTTGGCCGCTATTATTACTCATTATTGCTATTGTCTTGATGGCCATTAATCAGCGTCAAACGCTGTCTACAAAATCAGTCAACGTCCAAAAGTTTTCTTCTAAACACCATTCTTCTCAACCTTTTTTTTCTCAAGACACGTCTAAATATTTTTCTTCTTCCTCTAAATTTCCCATTCGTATTGTCAACTATTTGCTGATAATGATACTGGCTATGGGGCTGGTGATGGGTAGCGCATTGCAAGCCTTGATGGGTTATCAGCAGGCTGAAGCGACTAAAATTACTGAGTCTATGCGTGTACAGGCTTTGGTCACTATCGAGGGTATTAGTGATAGCGTTTATGATGGTGTCACCAATAGCGGTTATCGACAAGTCGCTACCGTCAGTCATATATCGCCCCTAATTTCTGAGTTGACAGCTCAAGAATTAGATAGTGCTAAGGTCAATTATTTCACAAGTATAGAAGATAGCCTAAGCAATAATAATTTATTTGATGATACTTCAAATGAAAGTAGTGATAGCAATATTGAATATCGAGTGCTACTCAATGCTTATCCAAAAAAAGGCTCTAAAAGCGCTCAGGTCGCTGATCTAAATCAGTTGCGACCGGGTGATCAGCTGTTTATGACGTTAACGCTCGCACCGCTTGCTACCTCTGAGCAAGCTCTCAATAATCCTTCTGGGTTTGACAGTTATCGCTGGTTGCGAGGTCGTAATATCGATGGGGTGGCAAATATAGTGACGACCAGTACGTCGTCTTTTGCGCTTGATGAGTCGTCTGCATTGGAAACTGATTCTCGCTCCTATCTTAAGCGCTTTCGTACTCGGATTGACCAAGGACGTTGGCAATTGCGACAGCATTTTTATCGAGAGTGGGCGGGACAAACTACAGCCATGCAGCAAGCAAAAGCGGTGACTCTAAGTTTGCTCACAGGCGATCGTAGCTTAATCAATCGCGATACCAAAGATCTGTATCAACTGGCTGGTATTTCACATTTGCTAGCTATCTCTGGCACTCATGTGTTGTTTTTAGCGATTATGCTGGCAGGGGCAGTCGTATTCTTGCTCAATCGTCTGTATCCAGCCTTATATCGGCACATACCACGCTGGCAAGTGCGCTGGTGGGTGATGATCAGTGCTGCTTTTATTTATGCGCTATTCACTGGTTTCGATGTACCTGCTGCTCGTACTGCATGGATGTTATTGGCGATAGGTTTAGTACGATTGACCTTACTGCCCATTAGTACGATGCGAGTATTGCTGGCGCTGGCAGTCTTGATGGCATGGTTTGATCCTTATGTGCTCTGGCAAGCTGGTTATTGGTTGTCCTTTGTCGCTGTGGCGCTGTTGTTAAAATACGATAGTGCTTCACAGTCGCAAAATAACTCAGTGTTATCGCCATCAGCTCGATATCCTTCTCATCGAGATGTTCATCGTAGCCGTATTTTACTTATAAAAGTATGGCTTACAGGCAAACGTGTCTTTAAGTTGCAGTTCTGGTTATTTATCTCGTTGCTACCCATTACGTTGTTATTGTTTGGCAAAGCTTCACTATGGGGTCTAGTCATCAATTTATTTGCCATTGGTTTATTTGGCTGGGTTATCGTACCACTCAATCTACTAGCTGGGCTTTGCTACTTATTATGGCCTGCGCTTGCTGATAGCATTTGGGTGTTGGTCAGCGCAATCATTGGTAATTTACATGATTTGATTACGTGGCTGACGTCATTACCAGCGCTGTCAGAGGCGTGGCTATATACGCCAGTGAATATGGCAATATTACTGATGGTATTGCTGGCGATGTTGCCTTGGTTATTACCACGTGGACTTATCAGTCGTTGGCTGGCACTACCGCCTTTGACGCTATTAATGATGACGGTATATGCCAACCAGCAGTCATTAGCCACGTCACCAACTTTATATATATTACCTACTGGAGATCGCTATATAAGCGCGGCGGTGCTGCAATATCCTATAATGGATAACGAGGTTGGGGGCAAGGATAATAAGGCGCAGTCAGCGAAGGGAAGCGTGAGTTGGTTATTTTTGGCAGACCACAGGCCTAGTGCTACGCGTACCATGCCAAGCACCTTGACGGCAGAGAAGCTGTCCGCGATATTAGAGCAGCAATTACGCACCTTATCGATTAAACGCTTAGAAGGGCTCGTAGTACAGACCAGCAGTGCAGGATTGACCGATACGCTCACGACTAACGATGCCAGCAATACATTTAAACCTAACGCCTCAGAGTTGTTGCCGATGACTGTTGCCAGAATAAGTCAGCGCCTACCGACCAGCCAGTATTGGCAAGCAGGGCGTAGTGATCGTTGGTTTGAGCGAGAAAAACTTTATAAAGAAACAAGCGAATCTAACAATGCTAACAATGCAGCGCATGTCACTACCAAAACGTATATCAGCCCTAAAAGCTGTGAGCAAAATGACTCATGGCAGCTCCCCAACGGGGGTTTATCATTACAAGCAATGACGGGCTGGAGTAAGATAGATGATGCCAGTGTGTGGGACTGTATAATTGCCATCGATAGCAGGTTGCCGATACAAGTATTGCAGTATAATGCAGCTGATCCACTCAATTCACCGCTGGCCATCTCTCAACTACTAACGGCAATTCCCTCTACAGCAAAAAATACGCAACCAAATAACCAAGAACTTACTATGCAAGCTCAGTCTTTGCCATCACGTATCGTTGTTGATGCCGATACCCATCAGCGCGTTTGGCAACTGTGGTCACTGCTCTGCCAAGCTGAACCATTTGATAATAGCGCCTATAGTCATCATACTTGGCTTGGGCACAGCGCCTCACACCTAGCGACCGATGATATTAAGCGCCAGCGTATCAATGAGGTCATTACTTATGATGATAATGCACTTGAGGCAGCACTGTCTCTGAATGCTCATTGAGTCTTAGAATAATACTTAGACGCGACATCTTATTTTGACAATCCATTCTAAAAATCATCTTAACCATAGCAGCGTCATAATATGGTGATATTTCACGGTTACACTCTTGAACCATAACCGAAATAGCACCATACTTAGCACTCTATTAATATAGATGACCTATACAGTGAGAAAATTTGATTTCTCACTGTATTTATTTTCTATATCATCTCTTTTATCGTTTTAGACTGTTTCTGACTTAGGAAGTTATATGCCCAACTGGCCACCAGACCCTAACAAACGTTCTGACAATTCGGCAAATCAGCCAACACAGATGCCACAGTCAAGCCAGCCAAGCGGACAAGAATGGCGCCTGATTGAAAACACCTTATTGGCTAGTGTGGTTGAGCAGCGCCGCGCTCGTCGCTGGAGTATTTTCTTTAAACTATTGACCTTTGGTTATATCTTATTGATATTTTTGACCCTTGGTCGTGGGTGTAGTAGTTCGCCAACGGGTATGGATGCAGTCGATACCAGCGCGCCGCATTTGGCCGTGGTTGAGCTGCAAGGCGTCATCAGTAATGACGATGTTGCCAATTCTTATGATGTCAATGAAGCTTTGAGAGATGCTTTTGCGAATAGTAATTCCAAAGCGGTGGCATTAGATATCAACTCACCTGGTGGCTCACCTGTACAGTCTGATGAAATCTGGCAGACTATGATGGATTTGCGCAAAGAGTACCCAGATAAAAAGCTTTATGCTGTTATCGGTGATATTGGTGCTTCAGGTGCTTATTACATCGCTTCTGCGGCAGATGAGATTTATGTCAATCCATCAAGTTTGGTTGGCTCTATCGGTGTCATTATGCCAAGCTACAATGTCAAAAGTTTGATGGACAAGGTCGGTGTAGAAGATCGTACTATTACGGCTGGTGAGTACAAAGACATTTTAAGCTTGTCGCGCCCATTGACTGATTATGAAGAAAATCATGTCGAAAAAGTACTGGCAAATACGCATAAGCATTTCATTAATGCTGTAAAAGAAGGTCGCGGTGACCGCTTGAAAAACCCTGAGCAAAACAAACTGTTCTCAGGGTTGTTTTGGACAGGCGAGCAGTCTATTGAGCTAGGTTTGGCAGACAAGACAGGTAGTATCACAAGCCTGAGTAAGCAACTAGATCTTGATACTGTGATTAGCTATAGCCCAACTGATCCGTTCCAAATGTTTATGGATCGTTTTGCCGTGCAACTGGGTGCAGGCATTGGCTCTAGCGTTAGTCTTGATGGTTTTTTACCACAAGAAGAAGGTAACGTAAAGATGCGTTAAGCGTTTAATGTTTTAGATATACTGTGTATGATTGTTGAGGCTGGGCATATAATTATGCTCAGCCTCAATTGTATGTAATGCTAAATAAAATACCTTATTTAAGAGTAAATCGTTATCAATGTCGCGATAGCTATCAATTTTGCTATATTGGTGATATTTAGCTTAAGTATGCTATAAGGTTCAATCATTAAAAATAATATATAACATAAACCATCCCACGAGAGCCTGTTATGAGAGATGAAATAAATTTGCAGACCTTTGCAGCGCTACCTGTCTCCAAAAAAACCAATAAGCCTGTTATACATTTTGCCCATGCCAATGGGATGCCAAGTGCCGTCTATCAGCCGTTTTTTGAGCATTTAGCAGAGTTTTTTACTATCGAATATATCCCGATGTTAGGTAATACGCCTGATTATCCAGTGGATGATCATTGGCGTCGACTGACTCAACAGATTATAGATAGTGTAAAAAGCACCTGTGAGAAGCATGGTATCTCGCAAGTTGTGGCCGTTGGGCACTCGCTGGGTGCTATGTGTACGTTACAAGCGCTGTACCGTGCACCTCAGCACTTTGCTCAGGCGGTATTAATGGATCCGCCTTGGATTTATGGCAAAGTCAGTTTTTTGTGGCATTTGGCAAAGACAGCAGACAGATTGCCTCTTATGAATAATCGTTTGATGGACAAGCTGTCACCAGCTGGCGTGTCTAAGCATCGCCGCGATGTGTGGGACAGCCGAGCCGACGCGTATGAAAAAATGCGGCATAAAGGTTTTTTTAAAAACTTTGATGAGCGTAGTTTTCAAGGATATATCGAGCATGGCTTGCATGAGCGTGCGGATGGCAAGGTAACATTGGCCATTCCTAAAGCCAGTGAAGTCGCTGTGTTCCGTACCAATCCTTCTTGGTATTGGCTGGCACCAAATCGAGGGCCCAAAGTACCTGTCACATTGATTATTGGTCAAGACAGTATCTTTCTGAAACGCCGCTTCCCGCAGCAAATCAAATCCCGACTCAATATTCCTTATGCAACCCACGCGGGTGGTCATATGTTCCCGCTTGAGCATCCAGAGTCTGTATCACGGCAAGTATTGGATTTAATCAAGCAACAACTCCCAACATGAATGATGCTCGCTACTTATTTAATGGCTTATATGAATAACTATATGAAGCTGTCAGGAGCATTGCTCGTTTATTTTTTTGAGTCACCGCCTTATGCCAAACCAACCTAGTGCCACCAATGACCCGTCTATAAATGAGCCCGAGCGTTCGTCGTTATTTTCACGCTTCGGTGCATTTTCAATGACCGTAGGAATGGTCATATCATTTTTTATCAGTCAATTGCTAGGGGTGTATGTTGCAGGCAAGCTGTTATTACCAGCAGCTAAAAGCTCAAGCGTGGCGGATGTATTTTTCTTTGGCAGTAGTAATGGTACGGTCGTGAGTGTGTCGATCATGATTGGCGGTGTCTTGCTAGTCGCCCTCATCGTTATGCTGATTCAACTAAGAGGTGGTAATTGGCAACAGTATCTAGCGCTCAAACCGTTTTCAGTAACGGTTGGCATCGGCATGCTGGGCTTGCTATTGATATTTATGATTGGCAGTCAGGCATTGACTTACTGGCTCGATAAATCACCATTGGTATTTGTAGACCCGCTGTACCAGTCAGTCAGCTCAGTGTGGCTACTGGTGTTTGCGATGGTGATCGTTGCGCCATTATACGAAGAGCTGGTCTTTCGCGGCATAGTATGGTCGGCCATTGCTGAGCAATTCGTCGTCTCACCAAGTCAAGAGCAGCGTGGGGCGATCATTGCCAGTATTATCACCAGTTTGATATTTGCGGTGATTCACTTGCAATATGGCGTTTATGAAATCAGCACTATCGTGGTGTTGGCATTGATATTCTGCTACGCACGTGTAAAGTCTGGCTCGCTGTTACTACCAATGCTGCTACATATTGTGAATAATGGCGCAGCGATGTGGCAGTATTTAGCGCAAACAGCTTAGGGCGTGTCCTCAATTCAATAGATGGTCATCTAAATAGGTCAAAAATGGCTAAATCTTGCCAAACGGTGTCAAATAGCTGACTAATATCTCGATATTATCTGCGCTATTTTCCTTGTTTGACGGCAACTTATCTCATTTTTATCGCCATTTTAAAAATGAGGACGCGGTCTAATCAAAATCTGTTTAATCAAGCGTCTGTTTAATCAAAAAAAGCTACGCATCAGGGTTTAACGCCAAGACTTCAGACGCTGCTTGCTTAATATCATCTATGGTCAGCTTGGGTTTGCCACTCAGTGATTGACGCCATTTTCGAGCACCTGTCAGCCCTTGAAACAATCCTAAATAATGACGCGTCATCGTGGGCAGTGCTTCACCTGTGGCGACTTTTTCTTCTAGATAAGGGTAAAGCTGCGTCAAAATGTCTGAGCGCTTAGGTGCTGGCTCACCCCATAAACTGTTGGCTTCTGCCAGTAGATAAGGGTTGTGATAAAACGCGCGGCCAATCATCACACCGTCTATATGCTGTAAGTGCGCTTGAATATCTGCAACTGTCTCAATACCACCGTTTATCTCGATATCGAGTTGTGGAAAGTCTTGTTTGAGACGATACACATCCTCATAGCGCAGTGGCGGAATGTCGCGATTTTGCTTGGGACTAAGACCTTGTAGCCATGCAGTACGGGCATGAACGATAAAACGGCTACAACCTGCAGCAGCGACTTTCTGCACAAAATCTGCCATAAACTCATAACTGTCAAAATCATCGATACCAATACGGTGTTTAACTGTCACTGGGATATCGACAGCCGCTTGCATATGTTTGACTAAGTCAGCGACAGTGTTTGGCTCGGCCATGAGACAAGCGCCAATTTTGTTATGCTGTACCCGATCTGATGGGCAACCAACATTGATATTGACTTCATCATAGCCATGCTGCTGAGCAAATTCAGCACATTGGGTCATCTCACCAATATCTGCACCGCCAAGTTGCAGGACAAGTGGGTGCTCAAGTGTATCAAAGCGCAAATGCCGAGCCCGATTGCCATGTATGAGCGCACCAGTACTGATCATTTCGGTATATAGATACGTATGCGGATTAAACAGCCGTGCAAAATAACGGTAGTCGGTGGTTGTCCAATCAATCATTGGGGCAACGGACAGTCGCTTATTGGTCATATCAACCATGGGTATTAAGCCTTAATATTTGTGTCTTAAATAAATGGATAAGGTGCAATGGATGAGACATACCATTGCACCTTAGTTTCAATTTTGATGTGGATATTGGTCAGCTATTTACGAGATCACATGGTCAATTTTTTTGTATTCAGGCAGATTATAAAAGTAAAGCCCCATGATAATACCAATAAAACCAATAAACGTAATGTATAGTGCTGGTGAGAAGCTTATTAGCGTAGTGGCATAGCCTAGACCGAAAGGTACTAGCACACCCACGATACCGTAGGTAATATTATAGCAAAAAGCCATTCCTGTGAGGCGCACATTGGTCGGAAACAATTGCACAAGGATGGCAGGTACCATGCCGACGATGCCAGCGCAGAAGCCTAATAGTGCATACATGATTAATATGTAATCACCACCTGCCTGCAAATGGTAAAAGAAGGCCAGCATTTGAGCAATGAGTAGAACCGAACCAACAACTAAAATTTTACCAAAATTCTCATGGTTAGACACCATGCCATAAAATATGCAACCAAAAATCATAAATATGATGCCCAAACTATGAGAAAACCCAAATAGGTCACTATCTAAAACAAAGTTTATCTCTATTAAGTCTGGTAGCAGTAGAATGATAACAGAGGTAATGCTAGAAATGACCAATGTCAGTACCATGCCGACAAATATAGAATGCTTACAGTGTTTAAAGAGTATGGTAAATGGTTCGCTCACGCTAGTACCAATTTTTGACTTGTCCAGTGCAAGGAAAAACGGTGTCTCTCCAACGAGTCGCCATACCAATAATGGCAAAAAGCTTAATACAGCAGCAACTAAGAATGGCAAACGCCATCCATAATCAGTCAACTGATCTGTCGTCATAAAGGTAGAAAGCCACATAAAGAATGCATTTGAAAACAGCACGCCCACTAAAAAGCTGGCAGTGACATAGCTACAGGCTACTGATAAATGCTGTCGCGGTACATGCTCTGCCACGAAAACCCATGCCAAGGGGACATAAAGGCCATATGCCATACCCTGTATAAGCCTTAGGGAAATAAATAAAGCGGGCGCAATCCATCCCCACTGTGCATAAGTGGGCAGACACGCCATCGCTAACAAACTTGCAGCGGTCACTATCAGACTTAGCAACAATATGGGCTTTCGACCTTTTATATCACCGTATCGACCAAAGAGGATACCACCAATTGGACGTGCTAAATAACCAACAGCAAAAAGCCCCAGCCCTTGTAGTTTAGCAACTTGAGGGTTGGTGTTCGCAGGAAAAAATGCAGTAGAGATGATATCTGCCATGTACAAATAAATCAAAAAATCAAAAAACACCACAGCGCTGGTAAAGCTAATAAACAGCACTACATTTTTGTCTCTAGCAGACATTAACGCATATTGAGAACGAGACGGCATAATAGATCACGCATCCACAGAGTAAAGTGTCGTTAAGACGGTCATCGTTTGAATAACCGCTCATCATAAAAACCGGCAAATCAACGTAGATGGATAATGATTTGCCGAAACAGTAAGTTTGGATATTTGGTATGAGCAATGTTGGTTACAGAGTGTTTGATTTAACAGAAGCTAAATCCGAAATCCTGAACTTTTGAGTGTCAATTAAGGGTCAGTGAGTAAAAGGTCTTACGTCTTTATAGCAGCCAGTCGATTGGTAACCATGACATGATGGTGAGCCAAATGTGATCACTCATATCAACGCGTGGCTCCGAATCGTAAATCACTTTTTTACCATCTTCCATGGTATGCCATTGCAAAGCACCGCTCTCTAGCAACTTGACTTCATAAGCTTGGTTTAACAAATCATCGCTGAGTGCACCGTGCAGCTGGCTTGCCAGTTCCTCATCGTTAATAATCACGCCCATTTCGGTATTGATATTGGCAGAGCGCGGATCAACATTATATGAACCAATAAAGACTTGATAATCGTCCACGGCAAAAGTCTTGGCATGTAAGCTGGTTGATGATTGGCTACGCGCTCGCCACAGTTTGTTTTCACGTTCTTCTTCGGCAGCCGTTGATTTTAGCTCATATATTCTGACGCCTGAGCGAAGCAAGCTGGGTCGCCATTGACTATAGCCAGAGTGAACGGCAGTGACATCCGTCGCATCAAATGAATTGGTTAAAATCTTAATATCAACACCAGATTCGGACAACTTGACCAAGGTATTGACACCATCTTTAGTCGGCACGAAATAAGAAGAAATGATAGTCAGTTTTTTGGTTGGGCTACCGAGCAAAGTGCGCAGCTGATGCACCAAATTGGTGTCAGTAGGAACCGTTTTGCTCAGTTTACCGACGTCATCACTCAAAAACTGCATATCTGTCCAGCGAAAGGGTACCCGTTTATTGATCAGATCGCTGTCTATCGTAGAGTCTTTGATCGCCGCTTTATAGACTGTCAAACTGCTGCCTTCGTTATTGTCTTCGTCGAGACCGAGCTTATCCAATGCGGATAGAAAATCAGGTGTCACATCATCATCAAATTTTGCCAACGTTTCGATATCAAATGATAAAGGTGATGACCAGTAACTGGCAAAACTGTTGTCGATATCTGCGACGACTTTACCAATAAGTAACACATCCAAATCCGCAAATTGACTGCTCTGATCATTACTCAGGTATTCGTTACCAATATTACGACCACCAATGATGGTGATTTGCTTGTCAAAGGTCATGCTTTTATTATGCATACGCCGATTGATACGCGGCAATCCTGTGACAAAGTTTAAGGTTTGAAATTTACGATGCATCAACGGATTAATAATGCGCACCGCAATGTTTGGGTGGCTGGAAAAACGTAATAAATGCTGATCAAACTTCGCGCTATTATTAAAATCATCGAGCAATAAGCGCACGATAACGCCGCGTTCAGCTGCATCCCAGAGGTCTTTTAACAGTAGTTGACCGGCTTGGTCATTATGCCAAATATAATACTGTGCATCGATGTTACGTGTGGCCATATCTGTCAAGATACTGCGCGCGGCAAAGGCATTTGCCCCAGTCACTATCGGGTGATAGCCTGACAAATCAGGGTGAATGTCATTCTGTGCACTGATAGCGGACACCAAATCGATATTACTGGTGTCAGTCGCTGCAATTTGTTTAGGCTGTTGGTTGCTTTCTTGCTGATATAAAGCATTCACTCGCGCTGACAAGGCTTGGCTTTCAGGCAAATGGGGCTGTTCGGGCAAGCTCTGACATCCACTAAGTCCTAAGGTCAACCCGAGTGTTAGGCTCAGCGATAAATTGCTTGGTTCTATATTTAGCATCGACATAACTGATTAACCCTAATAAGCCTTGATTTATTGAAAGTTTGCTGAGTATTTTCGTTTATTTTCAAATAATAGCGCTGATTATAATGCTTATAAAAATAACACTCGAGACAAAGCGTAGGACAAAGCCTAAATGGTTGCTAAGCTTAGCAGCTGTCGTCCTATCTGCCTATTATAAATACGTTATTTTTTTAGCTTATGCACTTGACTAAGCTCGCGTTTTATTCTGATTATAGACCTCATTACTCTATCAAGGCGTATTCAAAAATAATGTTTAGTGTGGCTCTGAAACCAGATGTTTGGAATAAGTTGACATGCTATGATAACGCTGACAAATGGTATCCATAATTAAAAACAAGTAGCCATTTTACTACTAACACATTTTACTATTAACAAAAGTAACGGAAGATTTATGAGTCAGTCACAAACGCAGAATGAGAGCAATTTGAGTAAGTTAGATCCGAACTGGCGTAGCGATGCCCTAGATTTAGGGCTTGATTATGGCATGCAGACCATCGCTGTACGAGCAGGGCAACATCGCACAGATGAAGGTGAGCACTCAGAGGCTATCTTTACCACCAGCTCATATGTTTATACCTCAGCGGCAGATGCCGCCGCTCATTTTAACGGAGATAAGACGGGCAACGTCTACTCGCGGCATACCAATCCGAGCGTGCGTACCTTTGAGCGTCGTTTGGCAGCGCTTGAAAATGGTGAGCGCGCTGTTGCGACAGCTTCGGGTATGGGTGCGATTTTGACCATGTGCTTGGCGTACCTAAAAGCAGGCGATCATCTGCTGGCTGCCAATCAGCTGTTTGGTTCATCCATCGGTCTATTCAATAATTATATGGCCAAGTTTGGCGTTGAGGTCAGCTACGTTGATTGCTTCGATAATGACGCTTGGGCAAAGGCAGTGCAGCCGAATACCAAAGTAATCTATTGCGAAAGCCCCAGCAATCCATTGGCGCAGATTTGTGATATTGAGTATTTAAGTAAGCTGTGCAAAGCCAATGACATCTTATTGGTGGTAGATAATTGCTTTGCCACGCCAGCCTTACAGCGTCCACTCGACTTGGGTGCCGATGTGGTGATACATTCTGCGACCAAGTACTTAGACGGGCAAGGTCGCGTATTGGGCGGTGCGCTGGTTGGTAGTGATGCGCTCATGCAAGAGGCATTTACCGTGGTGCGCTCAGGTGGTATTAGCATGAGTCCGTTTAATGCTTGGGTGTTTACCAAAGGGCTTGAGACGCTTAAATTGCGTATGCAAGCGCATTGTCATAATGCCAATCAAGTGGCAGAATTTTTGGTCAATCACCCCAATGTCAGTACCGTGCATTTCTCAGGGTTGAGCGATCATCCGGCTCATGAACTGGCGACGCGTCAACATCATATGAAAGGTGGTTATGGTGCTATCATGGGTTTTGAAGTCAAACCATCTGCTAGCCTTGATTCAAATAGTCAGGATTCAAAAGCCGCTGCATGGCATGTGATAGACTCAACGCAAATGGTTTCTATTACTAATAATTTGGGCGATGCTAAAACCACGATTACCCATCCAGCGACTACTACCCACTTTCGCTTGACCGCTGAGGCGAGGGCAGAAGCAGGCGTCAAAGATGGTCTGATTCGTCTGTCTGTCGGTTTGGAAGATGTAGAAGATATCATTAAAGATTTGGCGCGTGGTTTAGACAGTTTGTAAAGATAACGGTATAATCACCGTTAACGCATAAACTTTACGTTATTATTTACGTTAATAAAAATTACTCATTACTATAAAAGACAAAGAGGCAATTATGAATATTCAAGCATTGATGCAACAAGCACAAACGATGCAAAAGAAAGTCGAAGCAAACGTTGAAAGTGCTAAAAAAGAGCTAGGCAATAAAGAAGTTCACGCAGAAGCGGGCAGTGGTCTGGTAAAAGTCACCATGACGGGTCGCCATGTGGTTAAGCGTTTGACCATTGATCCAAGTTTGCTTGAAGATGAGCCAGATATGATCGAAGACTTAATCGCTGCTGCTATCAATGACGCGGTACGTCAAGCGGATGAGCTATACGAAGAAACCATGGCTGGCGCGACCTCAGGTATGGGCCTGCCACCAGGTATGCAAGGCATGTTCTAATATCTATCCCAAAAACAAGCTAACTTTGTCAGACTCGCTAAGCCTACTAAGGGTAGCGCTTGCACTCGTCTTCCTCGTTATCTCAAGTTTTTGGTATCGATATACGACTGGCTTTATATTTAGCTAATTATATGTTATCTGACTATGATCATATACAAAATGGGGTTGTTATCGACATGATACGACCCCATTTTTATAGCTACGATTTATAAATTAAGTTAAATAAAGGAAGATGCTTTGCTGACAGCCAAATTTGATCAGCTGGTCAAACAGCTGCGTATTTTGCCGGGTGTGGGTCAAAAAAGTGCCCAACGTATGGCGCTGCATTTGCTTACCAAAAAGCGCCCACAAGGCATGGCACTCGCCCAAGCACTTGATGAGGCGATGCGTGATATCGTCGAATGCCAGCGTTGTCACAGCTTTAGTGATGAGGTCGTTTGTCCGCTGTGTCAAGATCCAAGGCGTGATGATGGCCTATTATGCGTGGTCGAAACGGCGGCAGATGTGATGGCTATCGAGCAAACGGCAGGTTATCGTGGACGCTACTTTGTTTTAGGTGGTCACTTATCACCGATTGATGGGATTAGTGCCGACGACTTAAACATCGATCAGCTAGTATGGCGGGTTAAGCAAGAGCCTGTTGAAGAGCTGATATTGGCAACGGGTACAACTGTCGAAGGGCAGACCACCGCACACTTTATCAGCGAAGCGGTCAGTCGTCATGTCAATAAAGTCACACGTTTGGCGCAAGGCGTACCGATGGGTGGCGAGCTGGAATACCTTGATAGTATGACCCTTGGACAAGCGATGCAAAATCGTTCATTCCTATAGCAATTTTATAAGTTCTCTATAAAACCCAAATCTTGCCCATTTTATTTTATGAACTTGTTATAATTGCTTAATTGCCACTATTTTTCTCGTTTTTTTTTATTAAAACGCAGTTTGGCGTTTTCTTTCCCCCTATTTATGCAGGTATCTGCCCGTGTCTAACCATGTTCCAACCGCTTCAAGCGCTGCCACCCAATCAAACCTTGCAGACAACACTGCTGCTATTGACGATTCATCAAAGCAATCAGTTAATACTGATGTAGCGTCAGCAGCTGTGCCGCCTGAACCAAATATCGATGCATTATTGGATATTGCGGATGAAGTTGCCATCACGTGGGTGCGTGAGCAAGATGGTTTGGCTGAAGTTATCGATGCATTGGCGATTTGCGGACGAGTGGCATTAGATACCGAGTTTATCAAGCGCGATACTTATTACCCGCGCTTGGCACTGGTACAGCTAAATACAGGCGATCACATCTATTTACTAGATGCACCACAGTTGCAACTGGGTGATTTTTGGCAAGCGCTCAGTGAAGTTGATGTGGCGATTTGGCATGCTTGTGGTGAAGATTTAGGGATTTTTTATCTATTGTCTGGTTGCCCACCGTTGACTAATATTTTTGATACGCAAATTGCGTTGTCTTATTTGACGGGACAGTTGCAAATGGGCTATCAGCAGGCGCTTGATGATCAGTTAGATATGCATATCGATAAAGAACAAAGCCAATCAGATTGGTTACAGCGTCCGCTCTCAGATGAGCAAGAGCAATATGCGATTGATGATGTACGCTTTTTGCCAGCGCTTTACTTGAGCCTCGAATACGAGCTAAAAAAGCAAGGACTGTTTGAATATGTATGGGCGGATTGCCAGCTTTATGCCAGCGATTTGTACGACGCTCAGCATGTTGAAGACGAAGCGATGTACCTAACGATGGCTGATTATCGCTATAACTCGCAGCAAATGGCGATACTCAAAGGAGTGGCTACGTGGCGAGAAGAGCTAGCGCGTTCGACCAATCAGCCGCGTACTTTTGTGATTAAAAAACAAGCCGTACGCGAGATTATCACTGAAAAGCCAAGCAATATGCGAGAGCTTGCGCACAAAACCACGATGCACCGTAGCATGTTGCGACTGTATGGTGAAGAGTTGCTTAAGGTAATAAAAGAGGCAAAAAACCTGCATCCTGCTGAATATCCAGACTGTCTATTGCCGCCGTATCGCTCAAAAAACAAAGTATTGTCAAAAGCCGTGCAACAAGCGATTGATGAGCAAGCAGAAGCTATTGGTGTACCTGCTAATGTATTGATGCGCAAAAAATGGCTAGGGCAGCTGTATGAAGTGATTGCGTTTGATAAAAACCTAAGCGAGCTACCAGAAGGCTTAAAAGGCTGGCGCAATGAGTGGGTGACGCAGACTTTGATACCAGTGATTAACAAGCATAAAACCGAGTTGCAACAGGGTATGGGTATCAATGTTTAAGTTTTTTATGCTCAAACTGTCCATGTTGTAAAAAACATATCACTTGTGTGGTGACACCTTTATCGACCAGCATCCCAGTATGCGAAACTGGTAAAACAATATGATCAGTGGCTGCCTCTATTTTGGTTTCTTCTATATATACTGTGCCATCGTGTAGCAGATGTTCTGCCGATGGCATATTGTCTGCTTTACGCAGTTTACGGTTATGATACTGTAAAAACAGCTGCCCCAATCCATACGGACGATTTCCTGCAATCACGCCCAAGGTAATATGTGCTGGTAATGGTAGGACTGTTCCATCTAAAGCATCGACATATGAGCGTCCTACTACAGCGGGGCTTAAGCGCCAGATATAATCTGCACAAACACTCCCTACATGCGGTGTCCCAAGCGTCACGCAGCGTCCAATCTGCCACTTGGGATACTGAGTGACAAAATCACGAATAATCAAACCACCCAAACTATGACCGACCAAATCTATCGGCTGATCAGGCTGATGATGCTTTTCTAGCCAAGTATTAAGGCCTGCGCTATTGGTTTTGATGCCATCACGCATACTGCGGTAGCTATATTGATGAGTATCGAAGCCTGCTGCTTGCAGGCGCTTGGCTAGTGGGCGCATAATCCAAGCGGTTTGATGCAGACCATGAATCAGAATAACGCGGTTTTTTTGTTGCATAGTAAGATCCAAGTAATTGCTTCAAAACTTTAAGGCTTCAAAGACTTAAAATAAATATTTTGTTATCGGCATAAGCCTTTATTTATCGCTTATCCATTAATAATATTACCTGTTAATTTGATAGATAAAAAGTAAGCAAAATAAAAACCTCCAAATCAGCTACTGACTTGGAGGTTTGTTTTTCTATAAAAAGCTACTTATGATTTATCGGAGACTTCGATTACAGATAGTTTTCGATACTTGGGCAAGAACACATCAGATTCTTATCACCATAAGCATCATCGATACGAGCAACGCTTGGCCAGAATTTATGAGCGCGTACATAAGGCAATGGGAATGCGGCAACATCACGACTGTATGGATGCGTCCACTCGCTGTTGGTGATCATAGAAGCGGTGTGCGGTGCATTGACCAGTGGATTGTCTTCTAGCGTCCAATTGTCTTCGCCTGCTTTAGCTTTCATCGCTTCGGCCTTGATAGATTTTAACGCACTGATAAAACGATCTAACTCTTCTTTAGATTCAGACTCAGTTGGCTCAATCATCAACGTACCTGAAACTGGGAAGCTCATGGTTGGTGAATGGAAACCATAATCCATTAAGCGCTTGGCAATATCGCTTTCGCTGATACCAGTTTCATCCTTTAATGGACGAATATCGATGATACATTCGTGCGCGACGCGGCCATTTTTACCAGCGTATAAGACAGGATAATGACCTTTTAGCTCGGCTGCTACGTAGTTGGCATTTAACAGCGCCAGTTCAGTGGCTTTAAGCAAACCATCACGGCCCATCATGGCAATATACATCCACGAGATTGGCAAGATGCTGGCTGAGCCATAAGGCGCTGCCGATACAGCTGAACAGTCTTTTTGCGCATTATGAACAGGGCTTAAGGTATGGTTGGCCATAAATGGTGCTAAATGTGCCTTCATACCGATAGGACCCATTCCAGGACCGCCGCCACCGTGTGGGATACAGAAGGTTTTGTGCAAGTTCATGTGTAATACATCTGCACCAACATCCGCAGGCTGCATCATGCCGACCTGCGCATTCATATTCGCGCCATCCATATAGACTTGGCCGCCATGCTTATGAATCAAATCACAAATATGACGGATGCCTTCTTCGAACACACCATGCGTCGACGGGTAGGTGATCATCAAGGCACCTAGGTGCTCGCTATGCTCTTCACATTTAGCGGTCAAATCTTCGATGTCGACGTTACCGTTTTCATCGGTTTTAACCACGACGACTTTCATACCCATCATCATGGCAGTCGCAGGGTTGGTACCATGCGCTGACATTGGGATGAGGCAAACATCACGGTCGGTCTCGCCCAATGATTCATGATAGCGGCGAATCGCTAGTAGACCAGCATATTCACCTGAAGCACCAGAGTTTGGCTGCATCGATACATCGTCAAAACCAGTGATGGCTTTAAGTTGATCTTGCAGACTGTCAATCATCGCAATGTAGCCAGTGACTTGATCGCGCGGTGCAAAAGGATGCACATTGGCAAACTCGGGCCACGTAATCGGTATCATTTCACTGGTTGCGTTCAATTTCATGGTACAGCTACCCAATGAAATCATACTGCGGTTCATCGCCAAATCTTTGTCTTCAAGCGACTTTAAATAGCGCAGCATCTCATGCTCGGTATGATGCGAGTTAAATACTGGATGGGTTAAGATGTCATCGGTACGCAAATGTGCGCTATCAAGTGACAGGCTGGCAGTCTCAGGCAAGTCATGTGATTTACTGACGAATAGCTGGGTTAACACCGTAAAGTCATGCTGGTCGCTGATTTCACTAAAAGCGACACCCAGTTTGTTATCATCTAGACGCCATAAGTTATAACCAACATTATCGGCATTTGCAAAAATTTGCGTCGCCAGTTTTTCTGAACCGCAATCGACAACGACGGTATCAAAGAACTGATCATGTACTACGCTTAGACTGCTATCGTTGGCTTCTGTAATGACATTAGCAAACGCTGTGGCAAAAGCATGGATACGAGTGGCAATACGCTTTACGCCACCTGGACCATGATAAACCGCATACATACCAGCGAGGTTAGCCAGCAATACTTGTGAGGTACAGATGTTTGAGTTGGCTTTTTCGCGGCGGATATGCTGCTCGCGGGTTTGTAATGCCATACGTAGGGCGGTATTACCTTGCGAATCTTTTGAGACACCAATGATACGACCAGGTGCTGAGCGCTTGGCTTTATCAGAGAATGCAAAGTAGGCGGCATGAGGACCACCAAAGCCCATTGGAATACCAAAGCGCTGAGTGCTACCCAAAGCGACGTCTGCGCCCATATCCGCTGGTGATTTTAATAATACCAAGCTCATGATGTCGCTGACGACGCTCACGTAAGTTTTGTTCTTCTTAACCGCAGCGATGACGTCAGTTAAGTCTTTGACATCACCTTCGACACCGACGTATTGAAATAGCGCACCGAAATAATCACCAGATTTGGCAGTTTCAAAATCACCAACGACGATTTCCCAACCAAAGTACTTAGCGCGAGTATTGATAACGTCTAATGTTTGTGGATAAACACGATCATCAACGAAAAACTGCGTTGATTTACTTTTGCTCACACGCTTAGACATCGCCATGGCTTCTGCGGCTGCCGTTGCTTCGTCAAGTAACGATGCGCCAGCCATTTCTAGACCCGTTAAATCGATACAAACTTGCTGGAAGTTAAGCAAAGCTTCTAGACGACCTTGGGCGATTTCAGCTTGATAAGGCGTATAAGCCGTATACCAACCTGGATTTTCAAGGACATTACGCTGAATGACCGCAGGCATACGCACAGGCGAATAGCCTTGGCCGATGTAGCTTTTATTAACGGTGATATTATCTGCCATGGCGCGCAATTTAGCCAACGCTGCATGCTCACTCATTGCTAATGGCAAGTCTAAGTCTTTGTGCAAGCGTACGGGCTCAGGCACCGTATCATTGATAAAACTCGCCATGTCTTTATAACCAATTTTGCTGAGTAAATCAGCTTGTTTGGTCTCATTTGAGCCTAAATGACGATAGACAAATTCAGCTTCGTTGAATAAACCTTGAAAGGTATCAAACGTCGGGTTTTGAGAAATAGTCATGACAATCCTTGGTTAAGGGAGTAATAAAAGGGTTTATTTAAATAGAGTAATATGGCGATGCATTAAACGTAATGTACAAATTGATTTTGATCAAAGCGGAACTGGCTGTTGTAAATGCCATTGTCGGCGCGTTCGCCAGCACCAATCATCATGATAATGTGCTGATCATTGCTTAAGCCTAACAAGCGCTTCATGGCAGGCTCGTCGAAGCCACCCATCGGACAGCTATCAAAGCCGTGCGCGCGTAGTGCCAACATGAGGTTTTCGGCAGCAAGTGCGGTATTGTTGGTCGCCCAGTTTTTGGTGTCTTCAAAAGTATAGTAAGGTGATTTAATAGGCCCTTTTACCCGTCTGACGACTTGAGTTGCGCTCCATTTAGCCGCTGATACCACGTTGGCAGGTCCACGTAAAAAGTCCATGGCAACGACTTTGGTATAGTAGTCTTTAACTTTCTTTGGTACTGGCATCTCAGGGTATTCACGTAAGATCTGCTGAGCGTGGTCGTGCCAAATGTCAGTACGGGCGACGACTGCGATCAAGCGCGCTGCTGTTTTTGCTGCGTTTTGATTCATGCAGTTTTTGACGGTACGTTTGCGTTTATCAGCATTGTCAATCACATAAAATTCCCACGGCTGTAGATTGCTTGAGTTCGGCGCTAGCATGGCCAAACGCAGACAATCTGCTAACACATCGTCAGGTATCGGCGTGTCAGTAAAACGACGGACTGAACGACGTGACTCGACCACCTCACGAAACGCTTGCAACTGCGGTGTGTGTTCGGGTGTAGCAATGTTGTCGTTGTTATCAGAGTTGGAAGTCATATTAGGATCCATGCTGGGGATTAAGTGATTAATTTGCTTATTACCGATGGCAGATTTTTATAGACCAAGTCAAATAGATAAGGCAAATACATTAACGAGCGTATGGGGTAATAACATTGAGTAACGATCTTTCATGGCAGTATGCGTATTTAGCACAGTTGCTGAATATTTTGAAATGATAAGTGCGTCTAAAATAAAGCGTACAGATACCAGTTAACACCAGTATCTGTCATGTTTTCACGTCATATGACTATCGAATATAAGTGATTATCGAATATAAATGACTAGCGAATATAAGCTAAATATTGATTACAAAAGAAAGCTTGGACTATAGATCGTTTTCGTACTCATCAGCCGTCATTAGTGCTTCGTAGTCAGCGATGTTGTCAGGCTTCATTCTAAAGAACCAACCTTCGCCATATGGGTCAGAGTTGATGATTTCTGGATCTTCTTCTAGCGCTTCGTTAATCTCAACCACTTCACCTGAGATCGGGGCATAAACGTCAGAGGCGGCTTTTACTGACTCAACGACTGAGATTTCGTCATCAACAGCGATGATGTCACCCACGTCAGGCAGTTCAACAAACACCACGTCACCAAGCAAGTCTTGAGCATGGTCTGTGATACCGACAGTGATTGTACCGTCGTCTTCTAGACGTAGCCATTCGTGGCTGGCAATGTATTTTAGTTCTGCTGGGATATTACTCATGGTCTCTCTCCTAAGTGATAGAGGATGGTTAACAAAAAAAGTGAAAGCTAATAATAGAGTTTATAATGCCTATGAGTCAAACTGCTGCTTGCCATTACGGACAAACGGTAACTTGAGAACGCGTACATCAACGAACTTGCCTTTGCCGCGTAGGTCAACTTGGACATTATCATCCTCTGATACGCTGGCAGGAACACGGGCAATCGCAATGGAGTTTTTTAGACTAGGGGAGAATGTACCACTGGTAATAATGCCGGTCTGCTCATTGTCTGAGCCTTGATTGATGGTGACCGTCATGCCTTCACGCAACACACCGCGCGTCGTCAATAGGAGACCCACTTGCTTCATGGCTGTATTGTCGTCTTTTGACTGCTGGCGTTTGCTAACCAACGCTGCACGACCAACGAAGTCGCGCTCATCTTTTAGCGCGAGCGTCCAGCCCATATTACATTCGTAAGGGCTAATGGTTTCGTCCATATCGTGACCATAGAGGTTCATGCCCGCTTCCATACGCAAGGTATCACGAGCGCCAAGACCCGCTGGTTTTACACCATTGGCTTTTAATAGCTCAAAGAACGCTGGTGCATCATCGCCGTGCATGATCACTTCGACACCGTCTTCACCAGTGTAGCCAGTACGAGCGACGAACCAATCAGCGCCTTCTATATCAGTCAAGTCAGCACCGACGAAAGGTTTAAGTTCAGCTAACGTTTCTGCCCAGCTTGGTTTGGCTTGTGCCAGTTTTTCAATCGCATTAGGTCCTTGAACTGCCAACATAGCAAGCTCTGGACGCTCAGTGATGGTGATGTCAAAGCCTTCTGCGACTTTATTGAACTGCGCCATATCTTTATCGCGAGTGGCGGCGTTTGAGACGATACGATATTCGGTTTCATCCGCATTCATTAGATAGACAATCAAATCATCGATAACGCTGCCTTGCTCGTTTAGCATGCCAGAATACAGCGCTTTGCCAGCAGTCTTGAGTTTATTGACATCATTAGCGAGCAGTTTTTGTAGCCATGCCTTAGTGTCAGCGCCTTTAATATCTGCGACAACCATATGTGAGACATCAAACATACCGGCGTCAGTACGTACCGCTTCGTGCTCTTCGATTTGTGAACCATAATGAATCGGCAATTCCCAACCAGAAAAATCCACTAACTTGCCTTCACTATCAACGTGAGACTGGTAAAGGGGCGTGCGTTTAGGGGCTGAGGTATTGGTGTTTTGAGAGTCGGTCATAACAAATCCTTATGTGTACATTAGTCATACTCGGTAGAGTAATGAGCGATGCGCAGTATCATAGTAGCGAGAAGCAACGTTGCAGGGTGCAAGCATTGCAGCCAAGGGTAGCACAGAAAAAAAAGATAAAGCCGCCAGCCAAACAGACGCTGAACGTCAGTTTAAGCAAAAGCCCTATCTGTCCTGTAACCTGAGATTTTCAACACGAACCATCACTGTTAGTTTCTAAAGCATAAGCTTCAAAAAATCAAATCAAATGATGTCGCATTTTCTCCCCTTCGGTGGGTAAGACGTCGTCCGTCCTTACCGCTCTCCAGATTTGTTATGCCCTATGTTTGGATGTGCTACGCGATTGACGGTAGACAGCGAAACAGTCGTGACATGCGTTTTTCAGTCCTTTTACCTGAGCGATTGGCAGGGTGGATGCGCCTTCGGTGGTCGTGTAGCAATTATATACGTCGTATGACCAATGCGGTTTGATACGATATTTTTTATGTTATAACCATATATTATAGTATAACTATGCTCACAAACTCTCTCCTGAAAAACGCTTTTATTATGAAAGGTTCAGGGCGCTTTTACAAGTCATCAACGCCATTAAAATCAATAATTTCGGCAAAAGTGCCTGTTTGTGAGGATAATCAGGCACATCCGCGATAAACCGAGTACCTTTATTGCTATTTTATCGTCTCAGTCTTAGAGCGGTTGCTTATATCAAAACGTAAAGCAACTACTGAAATTTGGCTAAATTATGCTAACCTACGCCTATAGTTTCTGACAGGTGGTTTTTATGCATTGTGATATTTATAAATTTTCTAAACATGACGGCATGTATGTCTATATTGCCCGCCCTGATTATCCTGATGACACTGACGAGATTAAGGACTGGCTGGGTGTGCTACCAAAAGACTTCCGCGCAAGCTTAGGTCGCAGTAAATTTGTGATGCATCTAGATTTGGCAACCACGCCAACGCTTGCACGTGTTGATAAAGAAGAGGTGCTCGCAAAATTACAGTCGCAAGGGTATTTTGTACAAATGCCACCGCAAGACGTTATGCGCCGTCAAGCGGAATTACGTGCGCGCGAGGCACAAGACAACATTTACGATTGATACGTTTTTTTGAAAAGTTTTCTTGATAGCTATCTCTTTGATATGTTAAATGAAAGCCACTAAGAAAAAGTTTACGACACATTTGCGCTCATGCATTTTGATAGAAAGTCGTGATAAACTAGCAGGCTATATGAGTGATGAATGATGAGCGGCAAGTTGAGTAGTCTTGTCTCCAAGGCTTCTGTCGATAACGTATACGATACTCTCGTGAATAAAACAGCACATATTATAGTCAGAGCATTTTTAAACCGCTACGGTGTTACCTATCCTAGATGTACTCAGTGTACTATCTGCGGTCGGTCGCTTTGTAGCGATTCTAAAGTTCCTTGACTATATTTATCATTAAGCGCAACAACGCGACGCACAATTTATAAACGCAGGTAACTACACACGCATGGACTGGTTAAAAGGTATTATAAACAGCTTACCGCTGGAAGCCATTAGCGATATTCTCGGTGAGATTGCTATTTGGTGGGGACAGCTGGTAAAAGACGTGCCACCCGCAGACTTACCAATGTATGCGTATCTTGGTGGTGTCGTTATTGTGTTGGTATTGTGGTTGTTGGTCGCTCGTATGCTGCCGCGACCGTTGGGTGGTATGAGTTGGATGATGTTGTTTGCCGTGTTGTTGGCACCTGGCACTGCCCTTAGCGACCCAAGTGTGATTGCACCGGCCAGTATCTCTGTGGTCTATGCGATTATGATGAAAGACACAGCTGGCGCGATTACCAACATGTTACCGATATTGGTTGTCTTGGTAGCAGGCTTGTTTATTGGCTTTGTTTGGCAGCTTATTCGCGGTGCGTTTGAGTCAAGTCTAGACAAAGCGCGCAGTCGTACCGCAGAAGATACGCAAGCGACCATGCAGCTGACGACGGGCAGTTATTTGACAGAAAACGCGACTTTGATGGATCCGCCTACTGTCGCTGAGCAGTCTAATAAAACGCCTTTAGCGGCTAATCCTAAAGCAGATATTAGCTTAAAAAAAGACAGCAGCTTAGCTAAGCAACCCGATATTGAAAAGCTTGATAAGCGGTAAAGTTATACCAGAAAAGTGATATCAAAATTTTGCTAGAGGCGACTGGGTCTTTGCTTTAGGCTTATGGTAAGTACAATCAAAGCCGCTATGAATAAAAGACACTGTTAATAGATAAAAGATATTATGAATGGATAAAAAGTATTATGAATAAAAAAAAGACACCATGCGTGTCTTTTTTTATGAAAAAACGTTTTATGACTACGATGATAAATAGTTAAAAGGCGCTTCCTATATATATTGTTTATTAGCAATTGCGAACGCATGAGTATTTTGGCAATCAATCATGCTGTGCTAATCTAAATGATTATTTATTTGCCATCGATTGCTTTTATGCCCTTTATGGCTCTTGATAGCCTTAATCTATAGTCGATTTAATTTAAAAGTAGTACAAGGCAACCGAGTGTAGATGTATATGTGATACTTCAATCGAGGTTAACGCTGTAATACTTTTATAGTGGAATGACTATATAACAATAACTGAGACTTGATTATGACCACGACTGATAAAACGAAGAAAAGCTTTACCGGTACGCAAAACTATATAGCCACTGATGATTTGCAGCTGGCGGTTAACGCAGCGATGACGTTACAAAAGCCGCTCCTGATTAAAGGTGAGCCGGGTACTGGTAAGACGTTACTGGCAGAAGAAGTGGCTGAGAGTTTGGGTATGCCGCTGATTACGTGGCATATCAAATCAACCACCAAGGCTGAGCAAGGTCTGTACGAGTACGATGCCGTATCACGCTTACGTGACTCGCAACTGGGTGATGACAAGGTGTATGAGATTGGCAACTATATCAAGCCCGGCAAGCTATGGGACGCCTTTACCAGTAAAGAGCGTAGTGTGCTACTGATTGATGAAATTGATAAAGCCGATATCGAGTTCCCAAATGACTTGCTACATGAGCTGGACAAAATGTCTTTTTATGTCTATGAGACAGGCGAGACCATTACCGCGGCACAACGTCCAGTGGTTATCATCACCTCGAACAATGAAAAAGAGCTGCCCGATGCCTTTTTGCGTCGTTGTTTCTTCCATTATATTGACTTCCCAGAAGAAGAGACCATGCGTCAAATCATCGACGTGCATTTTCCTGAGATTCAAGAAAAGCTGGTCAATGATGCGCTCGATATTTTTTATAAGCTGCGTAATGTTCAAGGGCTTAAAAAGCCGCCATCAACGTCTGAGCTTGTCGATTGGTTAACTTTGCTACTGGCTGATGATATGGCACAAGCAGAGCTGGAAGAAAACTTACGCGGTGAAAAATCTATTCCGCCGTTATATGGTGCGCTGCTCAAAAATGAAGCCGATGTGAGCTTGTTGCAACGCTTTGCTAATATGATGCGTCGTTAAGCAACAGACCATTTGTCATGATTAAAGCTCATGATTGAAGTTAATAAGACGGCTTCATTCGTCACCATATCAGCCAATAAGCGATGCGACTCTTATGTTTATCAAATTGTTCTATACCTTACGTACTTACGGTGTGCCAGTCAGTACGCGCGAGCTGCTTGATCTAAATGCTGCGCTAGATAAAGGGCTGATGATGCACCCGCATCCTGAAGATTCGGCATTGACTACCTTTGCCAGTCGCGAAGATATGTATCGGTTGATTCGATTGTGCATGGTCAAAGACGAGCGCCATTTTGATAAGTTTGATCGAGCAATGGCAGATTATTTCGAAGGTGTCGACAGTCTAGATATGGATGAGCTATTGTCTAAGCTCACAGACGTGCCCAAAGAGTGGCTCGATTTAAAGCTCGATCCAAAAAATTTGACCGAAGAGCAGCGCCGATTGCTGAAAAAATATGGCTCGTTAGAGGAGCTGATGAAAGCCTTGGAAGAGCGTCTCAAAGAGCAAAAAGAGCGTCATCAGGGTGGCAGTAAATGGGTTGGTACAGGCGGTACGTCACCATTTGGTGCCTATGGCGACCATCCAGAAGGGGTGCGCGTCGGCGGTGAGTCACGTAAACGTAGCGCAGCGAAAGTCTGGGAGCAGCGTAAATACCGTAATCTCGATGACGACAGCCAGCTTGGTACCCGTCAGATTCAGATGGCGTTACGAAACTTGCGCCAGTTTGCTCGTACTGGTAGCGCAGATGAGCTAGACATTCATGAGACTATCAAACGCACCGCTAAAAAAGGCGTGCTCGATATCCATATGCAAGCGGAGCGTCGCAATCGCGTCAAAGTATTGATGCTGTTTGATGTTGGCGGCAGTATGGATATTCATGTCGAAGCTCTGGAAAAGCTGTTTTCGGCGGCCAGAAATGAGTTTAAAACCTTAGAGTTTTTTTACTTTCATAACTGTCTTTATGACTATGTCTGGAAGGACAATAACCGTCGCCACAGTGCGCCGATGCCAACGTATGAGCTGCTCAACAAATACGGTCGCGAGTATCGTGTTATCTTCGTCGGTGATGCCTCAATGTCGCCATATGAGCTGATGACAGTAGGCGGTAGCGTTGAGTATATGAATAATGAGGCGGGTATTGTTTGGTTGAAGCGGGTACTTGATCATTTTGATAAAGTGGCGTGGCTCAATCCTGAAGCACCTTCTTACTGGCAATATACCCAAACCATCGTTGAGATCAAAAAATTAGTGGATCATAAGATGTATCCGATGACGTTACATGGCGTAGAAGAGATGACCAATTATTTAGCGCGGTAATTTTGGCGTTTTCACCAACTTGTAAAACCTGTTAATTTCCATATTTTTTGATAATAGCAGCCGTTATGACAGCATAACGGCTGCTTTTTTGGCTAAAAATCAGCTTTATAGCAATGCGGCATTGGTATGCTCAGTAAAATATGATAAGATTCATTTAAAATGAATGTTATAGATAGGTTGATGGCTTTCACAAAGCTTGACGGCAGAATTTTAAATTTTGTTGGCGCCACTTATTTAAGTTCTTTATTTTAAAATCTCTATCTTTCATTTTCAAACTGATCAATACCATCATTTATTAAGAGAAACAACATGGCCTCACCAAAAACGTTAGAAATCGTCACCGCAACTGTTCCCGTCCTTGAAGAGCATGGAACGGCAATCACCACGGTGTTTTATAAAAACATGTTTGAAGAGCATCCCGAGCTGTTGGACATATTTAACGAAACCAATCAAAAATTGGGCCGTCAACAGACGGCTCTGGCGACGACCGTATTAGCCGCTGCTAAGCACTTGGATAAATTGGCAGCGTTATTGCCACAAGTCACGCAAATCAGCCACAAGCATCGTGCTTTACAAATTTTGCCCGAGCATTATCCTATCGTGGGTAAGCATTTAATTGGTGCAATTAAGGAAGTGCTGGGCGAGGCTGCCAATGACGATATCATCGATGCTTGGACGGAAGCTTATGATGAGATTGCCTCAGTATTTATTCAGATTGAACATGGCATGTATAAAGAGGCGATGTGGCAGGGTTTTGCGCCTTTTGTAGTGACTAAAAAGGTAGCAGCTGCTACGGATATTGCCGCCTTTACGGTTGTGCCCGTCAATGATAGTGCAGAAAGTCATCAAGATATTGACTTGAGCAAATTGACTTTAACCGCGGGTCAGTACATCACAGTGAAAACAGACCCAAAAGACAGTGACCATGTTGCCCTGCGTCATTACTCTTTGTACTCCGCTAGTAGCGATGCAGGCATTCAGTTTGCAGTCAGACGTGACAACCGTAACGAGCATCATGGTTTGGTCTCTAACTATATGCACGACCAATTAGAAGTGGGTGACACGGTTCTATTATCGGCACCAGCGGGCGACTTTGCACTCAATCAAGATTTGGTACAGCAAAATGAGATTCCGCTGGTATTGATGAGTGCTGGTGTTGGCGTGACCCCTGTGCTATCTATGTTAGAGGCACAAGTATTAGCCAATCCAAAACGTCCTATTATCTGGGTTTATGCTTGCCAAAATGAAGCGCATCATGCTTTTAATACCGAAGTAAATAAGCTACTAGAAAAGGCTGAGACTGTAGAAAAGCATGTCTTCTATTTTGAGTCGGGACAATTATTAGATGAGGCATGGCTTGCTACTTTGCCTGAGCCTGCTGATATTTATGTCTGTGGCTCGATGCCATTTATGGAAAGTATGATCGATGGGCTAGTGACGTTAGATCACGGTGTCGATAGCGTCCATTATGAACCGTTTGGTCCCAAGATGAGTCTGGGCGGCTAGTTTTTAGCTATTGACTGTTGCTAGTCATAAAAAAAGCACTTGGATGACAAAGTCGTCTCAAGTGCTTTTTATGCGACATACTATAGTCGATACTAAATAAAATGCATACAGGACACCATGCTGTATCTCTTTTATATTGACATAACTATATGAGGGCAGGCAGTTGATTAGATATTAACTTTGAAATATAAAGGCAAATTAATCTTTACTTTCAACCAACGCTATCATCACACCCATCTCTTTTTTATCGTGCTTATCAATGCTGGGCGCATATAACGCTGACGCAATCCCGCCATCTAAAAAGAGCGCGTTTGGACAGCTTAAGTCATCCTTGAACAACGATGCAAATTGATAAAACGTGACTGGTTCATCGCTATTAACAAACTGTATGCTACCGTCGTCACAAACACCTGCGCCATTACGAATCTTGAGTGAGGTGCTATCAGGATTAAATTGCGGGTGTATCTCGTTATTGATAACCAGCATAGGACCTGATTGAGTGGCATACCTAGGCTCTGCCTCATCATTTTTAAGCTGCTCATTTAAAGCATTGCTTTCTGTGATTTGTACTTTACCCGTTTTATCCCACCACAGCACACCATTGGGCAGTAAATGAAAATTGCCGCCACCTTCTTTGGTATTTAACGCGCGAATCTCTTTACCGTCGATGACAGTATAGCCAATCGGTGCATAATTGTCGTTATACATGCCCGCATTCATGGCAAAGGTAAGTGTTTGGTTGGCTGGTAAAGTCGCTAATAAATTGTCAAAGGTCAGTAGCGGCTGACTGCTATCGGAGGGCTGCCAAAACAGCTGTAGAGAAGAACGTTCGCTACTTAACGCATCAGCATCAACACGACAAACGCTGTAAGTAAACGGTGAGTTTTGGGTCTGGCATGACCAAATTCCTGTATTACTATCAGAATCTTGTTTGGTAATGGGCTGGCAAGCACTGACGCTTAACGTAATAAGCGCTGCTGTCAGTAGAGTGTGCGGTAAGGTGAAAACGGAACTTGGCATCAATCATCTGTCTTTTTGATAAAGAGTAAAATATAAACGCTCATGAATGGTGAAATACTCATCACTATTTTTCAATACTATTTTCAGTCATTGCTAGGTGGAAATTCACGAAAAGTATTGTTGACGTTGCCGATTAACTGCCCACCGCCACTGATACTCGCAAAGTTCCCAAGACTCTGTTCCGCTGATGTGGTGGTTTCTCTACCTTTATCTCGTGAGTCTTTATTATAAGCAATGAGGGCATCATCATTGGCTAAAAAGCTATCAGGGTTCGCCATTACCCACATCTGATTGAACACGTCCGCGCGGGCGCTACTATTAAGCAGAGCACCTCTATCAGTGAAATAAAAGAATTTCGATAATAGCTTTATCTGCCCGTCATCGAGGCGTCGAGCGATATGATAAGGTTGCAATTGGCTTGGGTGTTGCAAGCCAACTGCACCCACGATACTGGCAAGCGATTTTAGGGTGTTTTTATGGAAACTTGCAACACGCTCAGCTTTGCTCGGCACATCCAACGCCTTTTGACGATACGGGTCTTGGGTGGCAACGCCAGTCGGGCAAGTGTTGGTATGACACGAGCGTGATTGAATACAGCCCACGGCAAACATAAAACCGCGTGCTGAATTACACCAGTCTGCGCCCAACGCAATCATACGGGCAATATCGAAGCCAGAGACGATTTTACCGCTCACGCCAAGTTTGATTTTATCGCGGATGCCTGCACCGACCAAGGTATTGTGTACCAATAAAAACCCTTCGACCATTGGCATACCAACATTGTCCATAAACTCGACAGGGGCGGCACCCGTACCACCTTCTGCGCCATCGATAACGATAAAATCAGGATAATTGTCCGTCTCTATCATGGCTTTGACGATGGCCATAAACTGCCAAGGTTGACCAATACATAGCTTAAAGCCAACCGGCTTGCCACCAGATAACTCGCGTAGCTGCTGCCAAAAGGCGACTAGCTCACGCGGTGTGCTAAATGCCGTATGCGAAGAGGGTGAAACGCAGTCTTGCCCCATCGGCACTTGACGGGTATCAGCGATTTCTTGAGTGATTTTGCTGGATGGTAAGACGCCACCTTTACCAGGCTTTGCGCCTTGAGATAGCTTGATCTCAATCATTTTCACTTGTGGATCGACGGCTTTTTCGGCAAAGGATTGCGGACTAAAATCACCGTTTTCATCGCGGCAACCAAAGTAACCCGTACCTAGCTCCCAAATCAAATCACCACCGAACTTGCGATGATAAGGACTGATGGCACCTTCACCGGTGTCATGAGTAAAACCGCCTATTTTTGCGCCTTGATTAAGCGCCATGATAGCGTTTGCTGACAGACTACCGAAACTCATCGCCGAGATATTAAATACCGACATATCATGCGGCTGCTGACAACGCTCACCGCCCACCATAATGCGAAAGTCTTGGTTTTCTAAAGGCTGGCTGATGGCGGATTGTAAAAACCATTCTTTACCATGGGTGTAGAGATTGTCTAGTGTGCCAAAAGCATTGGTATCACTAACGTTCTTGGCACGTTGATAAACCAAGGCACGCTGCTGGCGTGAAAACGGTACTTGCTCTTTATCGTTTTCTAACAAATACTGACGAATCTCAGGACGGAAGTCTTCAAGTACGTAGCGGATATGCCCAGCCACTGGATAGTTTCTCAAGATGGCATGCTTTGACTGTATAACGTCATAAATCCCCAAACATACCCCAAACCCGCCAAGAATAATCAGCCACCAATTCATCAATAATAGCCCTGCTAAAAACAGCAAGACAGCAGCGGTAAAAGTGCTGTAACGTAACAGCACACCGACTAAATAAGGCGAGTTGGTTTTTGGTTCAGGGTTTAGATTGGTACGAGATTGGGGCATAACGAGGCTCAATAGTAATGGTTAAATATAGTATAGATAAGATGCTCAAATTTATCGTGTATATCATACGCCAATAATATCATGGCTTAATGATTATTGAGTAACGGTGTGCTAACGTTGGCTTTATTGAGTCAACCGCTTCGATTTATACGATTCTGGATATGTTTATAGGTTCTTACCCATCTCTCCTCAAAGGGACATTGAATTTCCTATATAATGTGAGCTATTTCGTTGTTGACGATCCATTCAATTTAGGCTTTTTTCTTAGCAAAAAGGCTTCTTATCAGGTAAAACGGTGCTTTATGTTTAACGCTTCCTCGACTCGTTTAAATAAATACATCAGCGAAAGCGGCATTTGCTCTAGGCGCGACGCTGACCGCTTTATTGAGCAAGGTAATGTGTACGTCAATGGCAAGCGTGCTCAAGTAGGCGCGCAAGTGGTTGCTGGAGATGCGGTGAAAGTTAACGGGCAGCTCATCGAGCCACGAGAGGCAGATGATTTTGTGTTTATTGTCTTAAATAAGCCAGTGGGCATTGTGAGCACAACAGAAAGCTCTGAGAAAAATAACATTGTCGATTTTGTGAGACATAGCTTACGTATTTTCCCGATTGGACGTCTAGACAAAGATTCCCAAGGTTTAATCTTTTTGACCAACAATGGCGATCTGGTCAATAAGGTGCTACGTGCTGGTAATAACCATGAAAAAGAGTATCTGGTCACGGTCAATAAGCCGTTAACCGATAGTGTTATTGAGGGTTTGGCGGGCGGTGTGCCGATGCTTGGCAAAATGACGAAAAAATGCCCAGTGACTAAAGTAGCGCCCAACGTATTTAACATCACGCTAGTGCAAGGTCTGAACCGTCAAATTCGCCGTATGTGTGAGCATTTTGGCTATGAAGTCGTCAAGCTTGAGCGTACACGGATTATGAATGTAAGTCTCAAGGGTACGCCCGTTGGAGACTGGCGAGATTTGACGCCAAAAGAGTTGTCTGTTTTACTTAACTCTATAGAAGATTCTTCTTCGCAAGACAGTAAACCGGCTAAGAAATCTCGTAATGCACCACGAAAAAACCCTCGTACTGATGACTCGTCAAAAGCAAAGTCATCTTCAAAACCAGCGGGTGCAGCAAAGGGGCGTAACAAATACGCTAAGGATGATGCTAGAAAACCAGCGGGTTCTAAAGGTAGAGATGGGCGTCCTGCTGGTCGTGGTAAGCCGTCAGGGGGTAATGGTAAGTCTGGAGGCAATGGTAAACCTGCGACAAATGGCAGGCGTCCTTCAAAAGGCCGAGGGTCTAAGCGGTAGTAGTTTCGCGATCATAAGTTTTTGACGTGCGACTGCTTTATTCATGTTTTAAATGTCAGTAAGCTAAATAATTTCAACTTTGATCTTAACGGGATAATATTATGTTTAAAATAAAAGTAGAACGCATTGTCAAAAAACCGATTGATGAGGTGTTTGAAGCACTGAGTGACCATGCCAGTTATGGCTCATTTAAAGCAGTAGGTGTAGCTAAGTTAGTAGCTGAAGGTGACGAGGAGCGCAATGGCGTTGGGGCTTTACGTAGCATTCAAACGGGACCTGTTAAGTTTTGGGAGCGAATTACGGCGTTTGAGCGTCCTACTCATATGGAATACCAAATCGAAAAAGCTAAACCTATAAAAATGCAACATGATAAAGGCGTCATTGATTTAAAAGACTTGGGTGATGGCACTACACACGTGACTTGGATATCTGAGGGTCGATTGACGGTACCATTGCCATTAATCGGTCGCCTATTTGACCGTCAAATGCAGAAACAAGGAACCATAGGGTTTAGTAGCATACTCAAATCTATAGAAAGCCGCTAATCTAGCGGCAATACTGGCTTTTTTGATATAACTATTTTGATATAACTATCTAGTGGTGGTTTATTTTATTTGAGCCATCACTGTTAGTTTTAATCCGATTTTTTCTTAGCAGCTTCAATCTCGTTAAAGCGCGCTAATTGCTCTGGTGTTGCTTTTTGTTGATACTTTTCTTTCCACTCAGCATAAGGCATACCATAAACAAGCTCGCGCGCATCCTCGTATTCGATTTCAATACCACGCTCCTCACCAGCCGCTTTATACCATTTGGATAAGCAGTTACGACAAAAGTCGGCAAGGTTCATTAGCTCAATATTTTGTACATCTTTACGCTCGTCTAAATGAGCTAGTAAGCGACGAAATGCCGCTGCTTCTAATTCGATGTTTGATTCTAATTTTGCCATAAAATTTTTCCTAATTGTAATTGAGTCATCTCAAAACTGAAATGATACTAACGATATAAATATTGCGCAACCTATGTCGTTCTATATTAAAAAAGTCTATCAGTAAACTTGGCAAACTTATTATAGTAAGGTTTATCGACTTAAAGCCTTTTAATCATGATATTAAATCACGCTTCATTCCTATCTGCTCTTTGGTCGATCGTGAGCTAAGTTTCTTCTTTGAATTCATGAATATTTTTTTACCAGTCACGCATCATAATGTCGTGTACCCATTTTACGTAGTATCAGCTATATCATCACTTCTAGAGAATCGTCGTTAAATGATTTGACTGTTATCATTTTAGCTGTTAATTTTAAGTAGCGTTTTGAATGTTAAGCAGTTTTAATTTAAAGTGCTTATGTCTTTTAAGGCAGATTAATTAAGTCTTAATATCAATCAAATGTCAAAAAAATAATCGCTATCAAAAGGAATTGATAATGAAATTAGCACCTTTTTTTTCGATAGGTGCACTAGCAGCTATTAGCCTTTTTGGTTGTTTTGGCCAATCTGATAACAGTAGCGAAGTTGCCTCAAATCAAGAAGTTACCGTTCTACGTTTCTCCCATTTTTATCCCGCCACTGCTGATGTTAATAAAGAAATCTTTGAGCCATGGGCCAAAAAAATTGGAGAAGATTCTAATGGTCGTCTTAAGGTTGAGGTATATCCATCGGCAACACTCAGTAAAGCAGATACCGCTTATGAATCCACAGTAAAGGGAACGATTGACATCGGTTCTCAAGTACAGGGTTATACTAGTGGCCGCTTTCCACTGACCCAGATTGCAGAGCTTCCCGGTTTGTCTAATTCATCAACACAGACAGGTTGTATGCTGCAAACCCTTTATGAAAATGGCACTATATCTAGCGAATATGAAGATTCACATCTCCTTTTTATGTTCGCTACCGGCCCTGGTACATTACATAGTGCTGATAAGCTTATTCGAACTCCAGAAGATATGAAAGGGATGCGTATCCGCAGGCCATCTGCTGTAGCAGGTGATATTATCGAAAGTATGGGTGCCTCTCCTGTGGGTTTACCTGCCAATGATATATATACGTCTCTACAGCGCGGTGTGGTTGATGGATTGAGCTTTCCATGGGAGGCGATCACAACTTTCAAGCTTGATGAGTTAACCAAATATCATACCAATATCCCATTTTATAGTTCTGCTCTGATGATGACTATGAATAAAGATAAATATGAAAGTTTGCCTGATGATTTAAAAAAGGTCATTGATGATAACTCAGGCATGGCTCTTACTAAGAAAGTTGGTGAGATGTGGGATAGAACTGATTTATTAGGTTTGCAAGCTGCTAAAGATAGAGGTGATGAGATCATTGATATTCCAGATCCACTTAATGATCCAGATTGGAAAGGACCTCTGCTAAAAGGAACACAAAAATACTTAGACGATGTAAGCGCATTAGGACTCGATGCTGAAAGTGTCTATGAAAAAGCAAAAGCTGCTAGTGTGGCCTGTAAGGTCTAATTATTTTTTAATATTAGGGCGTGTCATCAAATCTCCTATAAAGCCCAAAAATTAGACAAAAAAAAGCCTCACTACCTATATTAAGGAGTGAGGCTTTTAGTGCTTTTTCAAGCCATATTTGGAGCGGGAAAAGAGATTCGAACTCTCGACCCCAACCTTGGCAAGGTTATGCTCTACCACTGAGCTATTCCCGCTAATTATCAATTAACTATCGTCAGTTGATGATGGCGTATTATACGCAGTTTTTTTGGTGTGTCAACAGCTAGTATGAAAAAAAGCAAAAGATAGTAGATTGGCATATTATCGCATCGTCTATCTATGTTATAACAGATTGTTATAATCTATATTCCAAAAGCTTTGCTTTCTATAAATAGGCTGGAATGCAGTTTTATAATTACTTTTATCATATTTATGATTAATAAACATAACACTTAAGGATAAGTAGTATGAGTCAACAATATACCATCGCTGATTATTTGTTTGATCGTGTCGCAGAAGCAGGTGCGTCAGAGGTATTTGGCGTACCTGGTGATTTTAATCTCACGTTTTTAGATAATGTACTTGCCTCAGATAAATTACGCTGGGTAGGTAATACCAATGAGTTAAATGCTGGTTACGCAGCAGATGGCTATGCACGTGAGCGTGGGTTTGCGGCGATGGTGACGACCTTTGGAGTGGGTGAGCTGTCCGCTATCAATGCCACCGCAGGCTCGTTTGCTGAGTATGCGCCAGTGCTTCATATCGTAGGCGCGCCAAGTACAGCATTACAAGATTCAAAGCGTCGCATCCATCACTCACTTGGTGATGGCGTGTTCAATCATTTTATTAAAATGGTAGAGCCGGTTACGGTAGCACGGGCGCAAATTACGCCTGAAAATGCTGCCTCAGAGATTGACCGCGTGATTCGCTTGATTCTCAAAAAGCATCGCCCAGGCTATTTATTGCTATCACCAGATGTGGCAAAAACGCCAATTTATCCACCGACGACTAAACTTATCGATAGTGAGGAAGATATTACTAGCCAAGCGGCGTTAGCAGACTTTAAACAAGCGCTGATAGAATTTTTACCCAATAAAACCACGACGCTCATGGCAGATTTGATGGTGCATCGTTTGGGTCTGCAAAATCAGCTTAAGGCTTTGATTGCCGATACTGACATTCCTTATACAACGTTATCGTGGGGCAAAACTTTGCTTGATGAAAATAGTGAGCGTTGGGCAGGCACCTATGCAGGCGTGGCATCGCGTCCTGTGGTTAAGGATATGGTCGAAAACTGTGAGTGTTTGATAAAAATTGGTGTGCAATATACTGATACTACTACTGCAGGTTTTAGCCAAGATATTGATGAAAACGTGGTGGTTGACCTGCATTATGAGCGTGCGAGTATCGCAGGCAAAAACTTTGCGCCCATTGCCCTAAAAGATGCTCTAAAAACACTGCATGAGGTAATGACTTCAGATATTAATATTGTACCGAAGCAGTTCTGTGAAGAGGTAAAGCCGCATGAGCAACATGGCAAGGATGATGAGGCTATCCGTCAAGATGATTTATGGCATATCATTGCCGATGCGCTCGATGATAAAAACTTGGTGTTTTCAGAACAAGGTACTGCCTATTTTGGTATCAGTGATGTGCGTCTGCCAGAAGGCGTGACGTCTTATGGTCAGCCGATGTGGGGTTCTATTGGTTATACTTTGCCTGCGAGTTTAGGTGGTGCCATTGCTTCACCACATAAGCGTAGTATTTTACTCATTGGTGATGGTTCTGCTTTATTAACCATTCAAGAAATTGCGGTAATGATTCAAGAACGTATCAACCCGGTGATTGTACTGATTAACAATGATGGCTATACCGTTGAGCGCGCGATTCATGGTGAAAACCAATACTATAATGACATTCCTAAATGTGACTGGCAGTTGATGCCAAGAGCGTTTGGTGCCAATGATGATAATAGTCTGCTACTAAAAGCAGAGACAGCAGGCGAGTTAAAAGATGCTCTCAAGCAAGCGGCGGCTGCAAAAGACAAGCTGGTTATGTTGGAGGTTATCGCTGGCAAGCATGATATCCCGCCATTATTAGCCGATATCAGTGCCGCGCTTAAGCCAAAAAATGATTAATTAGTTCGCAAATAGCATCAACAATTATCAGTCATAGCCCCATTTAGCAGCATTGCTAGATGGGGTTTTTTTGAGCCTTTTTATGATGTAAGTCAATTAAGCTGTTGTTCCTCTTATATCGCTTTGCAGACTTTAGTATCATGGTGGATTGGGCTATGTTCAGCCCTTAGCATTCAACAGGAGATGATCCCGTCGTGATTTGGTTAAAAATGCTTATTGGCGCTCTAATGGTACTGGCGATTCAATTATTCGCGCAAACCAGATTTTTCTATTTGGCTGCACTTGCCCCACTTTTCCCCACTTTTACGTTGATTAGTCACTTTATTGTAGGGACAGAGCGTAGCCCTGCTGATTTAAAGGTTGCACTAATATTTAGTATGCTCGGCGTCATCCCGCATCTTATTTATACCTTTGTAGTGTTTTTTAGCATCAGCTATGTCAGCTTATATAAGGCACTGCTGCTGGGCGTTGTCGCTTGGACAATAGCGGCGGCAATTTTAGTACTTACTTGGCAATACATTCAGGCTTAGGTGTTACTAAGCAAGACCACTTAAATCATGCAAAAATACACGATAGTAACTGAGTAACTGAGTAACTGAGTAACTGAGTAACTGAGTAACTGAGTAACTGAGTAACTGAGTAACTGGAATTGGATGCATGTTCTTATAAATATTTTCTATGAATTCGGATGTGGATGTTATGCTTAGGAGCGACTTTTACCGTAACGAAATCAGAGCAACATTATTACGATAATTGTATTTGTCGTCATTCATAAAAATAGGGCTTAAAAAAAGATGGATACCTTAAATATCCTATACCTCGTAGGGGCATTGTTGATTTTTGCCAGTATCATGGCCAGTACGTTATCCGCGCGTTTGGGCGTTCCATTATTGCTGTTGTTTTTGATGGTAGGGATGTTGGCAGGTGAGCAGGGTATTTTAGGTATTGAGTTTTCTCAATATGGTATTGCCAATTTCGTTGGGCAGGCAGCTTTGGCTTGTATCTTGTTAGATGGTGGTTTGCGCACCTCTTTTAAATCGTTTCGGGTTGGTCTTAAGCCTGCCGTTACACTCGCTACTTGGGGTGTCCTCGCTACTGTCATGATACTGGGCGTATTCGTGACTTGGCTACTCGATGTCGATTGGCGCTTTGGGCTATTGATGGCAGCTATCGTTGGCTCAACCGATGCGGCAGCGGTATTTTCACTATTGCGTAATGGCGGTGTCAAGCTCAATGATCGCGTCCAAGCCACGCTCGAATTAGAGTCTGGTGCCAACGATCCCTTGGCTATTTTATTGGTTACGGGTCTTATCGCTCTAAATGTTGACCCAGCAGGACAGACAGTATTTGGCTTTTTGATATTACTGTTCCAGCAGTTGAGCTTTGGGCTAGGGATGGGCTTGCTATTCGGTTATTTGCTATCCCGATTATTGCCCAAGATACATTTAGCAGAAGGCATGTATGCTATTTTGATACTATCTGCTGGCTTGTCCGTCTTTGCCGCGACCAATCTAATTGGCGGTAGTGGATTTTTAGCGGTTTATCTCACGGGTGTGATGATTGGCAATTACAAGGTACGCTCCACCGAGCATGTGATGCGAGTAATGGACAGCTTTGCTTGGTTATCACAAGCGGTGCTTTTCGTAGTGTTAGGACTATTGGTCACCCCATCAAACGTCATCAATGTCTGGCATTATTCAGTCGCGATTGCCGCCTTTATGATCTTCGTTGCCCGTCCTATCGCCGTCTATACCAGTGTTAAGCCTTTTAAATTCAAAGACAGAGAGATAGGCTTTATCTCTTGGGTTGGCTTGCGCGGGGCAGTACCTATTACCCTTGCGATATTGCCTGTTATGGCAGGGATAGATAACGCCTTTATGCTGTTTGATATTGCCTTTGGGGTCGTGGTTTTGTCCTTGATCTTGCAAGGTACAACCATTCCTATCATGGCCAATTTGTTTAAGGTGCGGATTCCGACCAATGATGATCCAAAAGAGGAACATGAGGTTTGGGTGTCGGATAAGGCAAGTATTACTTTGTATGAATTCGAAGTTCAATCAGGGGCATTTGCGATTGGTCGTCATCCGATGGATATCTCTAAACGCATTAGCTCTGATGAGATTAGTGTGTTTGCGCTGGTACGTAGGCAGAGAATCGTGGTCGTTGACGAAGACACGAAGCTGAAATTTGGTGACAGTGTCTGGTACGCTATGCGCGGCGATCATGCCAGAAAAATCGCTAAAATTTTTAATGATACGACATTGGATCGTAAAGCCATCGATGATTTTTATGGCGACTGGCTACTATCACCTAGCGTCAAGCTTGGAGATTTACCCTTCTTTACGGCTATGATGCAATCTGAATCACTGGTAGACAGCCTACAGTCTGATCCTAAGGACAGCCCAAAAAGCATGTGGGAACAAACGGTCGCTGAATATGTGACAGGAAATCTAGGTACAGCACTGGTCTCAGGAGATACCGTCGCCATTAATGATGAGTGGTCATTGGTCATCAAAGAAATGGATGGTAAAGGCAAGCTAAGAACCATTGGTTTAAAGCGTCAGGAGCAACCAATCTAGTCAATCCACTATAAAAGCGTTACAGCGTTAACCTCGCTTGAGGTATTCAATATACATCTACACTTGGTGCCTTGTACCACTTTTAAATTGAACCGACTATAGCGATATAGCCATTTATCGTTGTGATGAGCCATGATTTAAGCTGGCTTATATTAGCTGGCTCATACTAGGAAACGCCCTAGTCATTTATAGCTTTGGCGAGCTTTTTGATAATAGACGCATCATTTGACTTAAAAAATCAGCGACCTGTTTGTGCAAGTTTTCTCGGTAAGCCCAATGATGCTTGACTTCATAACTGGCCTCGGTGGGCAGTAGTATTTTCATCAGTCCCATCTCTTCATAACGCTTGGCTAAGTCATTGGGCAGATAACCAACATGATGACCTGCCAAAATCAGCTGCGCGGTCGCCTCCATATGATAAGTGGTGGCACTCAAAGTTTTTGGGCGCACATGATTGATACTCAAATCAGTAATATAGCCTCGTTTTATCCATGGATAGTTTTGTTCCAAATCCTCAAAAGTTAACCCTTCTGATTCATAAAATAATCGATGCTCGCGTCCACAGCAAACTACCTGCTTCTCAATAAATGCTGGCTGGAACGTTAGTAGCGGTGGAAAACTGCCAAAATATCCCACACCAATATCACTCTCGTTGCTTAGCAGCTTCTCTAACATGCTTTCAGGGCTTTGCACATCGATAGAAAAGTGGATAAGGGGATTGTCACGATAGCTAGCAGCCAAGCATTGGCGCAAGGCATCATAAAAAAATGTCGGCATTTGATCAATGAGACACAATCGAATGTGACCACCATGCACGGAGTCTAATTGACGAATATAGTGCAGTTGATGTTGAAAGCTGGCAACCGCTTCGGTAAAACTCAAGCAAGCTTCATATACTGCTGCGCCATCTTCTGTGAGCTTAAAACCCGCGCGTCCACGATGACAAAGCGTCATACCCAAGCGGTCTTCTAAATGGGTCAAATGACCACTAATGACAGAGGTCGTCACATTCAAGCGCGACTGGGCGGCTGTCACGCCCTGACACTCTACAATCGCCATAAAACTACGCAAGGTTTTGATGTCTATTTTTATCAATTCATCTAGCATCAGTAATTATCCCTCAGCACTTGTGATGTTTATCAACATGAATTTTCTATTCATCAATTTTTTAGCATAAAATCTATATCAAACTTCTGATAATAACGGTTAAATCTAACTTACTACGGAAAATCAGAAGTTTACTTCTAAATTTTACCATGGTCTGACTTCAATTATTTAGGTATTGTCAGAGTCATATAAAAAGTGACATATAACAAATTGGCTATACCGACACACTAAAACAAGGATGTGATTTATGAAATTCAATCAACCATTAAGCGGCAACGACATGCCAAGATTTGGCGGCTTTGCTTCTATGATGCGCCTGCCGACTCAGGCTGATGCAGAAGGATTAGATGTGGCTTTCGTTGGTGTACCTTTGGACATCGGTGCATCAAACCGTAGTGGTGCTAGATTGGGACCAAGACAGATACGCGATGAATCACGCATGATTCGTCCTTATAATGTCGCCACTCGTGCTGCGCCTTTTGAATCCTTACAAGTCGCTGATATTGGCGACGTACCTATCAATACTTTCAACCTGCTAAAAAGCGTTGATATCATCGAAAAATTCTATACAGAAAAAGTCGTCAAACATGGCGCTATTCCTCTAACACTAGGCGGCGATCACACCATTGCCTTGCCTATTTTGCGTGCGCTTGCCAAAAAACATGGCCCTGTCGGTATGGTGCATATCGATGCGCATGCAGATATCAACGATGATATGTTTGGTGAAAAAATCGCTCATGGCACCCCATTTCGCCGTGCTGTCGAAGAAAATTTAATCGATGGTAACCGTGTAGTACAAATCGGTCTGCGTGGTACTGGTTATAGTGCCGAAGAGTTTGATTGGTCAACCCAGCAAGGCTTTCGCGTTGTACCTGCTGAGGAATGCTGGTACAAGTCGCTAACACCGCTCATGGCAGAAGTGCGCGAAAAGCTAGGCGATGGACCTGTCTATTTAAGTTTCGATATCGATGGTATTGACCCAGCGTTTGCGCCTGGTACGGGTACTGCTGAAATCGGTGGTCTGACCTCAACTCAAGCCATAGAAATCATTCGCGGTATGCGCGGACTGGAAGTAGTCGGTGGCGATTTGGTAGAAGTGTCACCGCCGTATGACCCATTCGGTAATACATCTGTACTGGCAGCGAACTTATTGTTTGAGATGCTATGTATCCTACCGGGTGTGCGCTATGACGATAAAGTAAAGGCTGTTTACTAGGGCGTGTCCTCATTTTAAAAATGGTGATAGAAATGAGATAAATTGCAGTCAAACAAGGAAAATAGTGCAGTTAATATCGTGATATTACCCAGCTGTTTGACGAAGTTTGGCAAAATTTAGCCATTTTTAGCCCATTTAGATATTCATCGATTGAATTGAGGACACGCCCTAATAATCACTCATGATACGAATAGTGATTTACCCTTTAGGGAAAGGGTGATTTGAGTATACTGCTAAACAACTTATTTAAACGCGATTGAACTTTTTTAGGATAACTGACTCATGACCCAATTGACGCAAGCGTCTTCTTCATTACCTGCAACCCCATCTCTGACATGCGGTGAGCTGTTGGTACAGTGGTTAGAATACTATGGCGTAGAGACCGTATTTGGCATACCCGGTGTGCACACGGTCGAGCTATATCGTGGTCTGCCAAACACCAATATCCGCCATGTGACGCCGCGTCATGAACAAGGCGCTGGGTTTATGGCTGACGGCTATTACCGCGCTTCGGGCAAGATTGGCGTTTGCTTTATCATCACCGGCCCTGGCATGACCAATATTATGACTGCCATGGCACAAGCATTGGCGGATTCTATACCGATGCTGGTGATCTCTAGTGTCAATAAAGTGGCAGATACGGGCAGCGGTGAAGGGCACTTGCATGAATTGCATGATCAGCAAGGTATGGTCAGTAAGGTTGCGCTTACGAGCAAAACCATCTGGAAGCCTGAGTCGTTACCCAAAGTCATCGCAGAAGCTTTTGCCTTATTCAATGGTGCACGTCCGGGGCCAGTGCATATCCAGCTGCCAATCGATGTGATCACCGCCGATGCCAGCCATGTCGCCAAGCCGCCTGATTTAACGCCTTACTTGAATAGTCCGGCAACCAGCCAAACTGATGCGAATAGTTCAACGCTGCCTCGAGTAATGAGACCGCTGCCCAATCCTGCACAGCTTGATTTGATTATCGAGTCTCTCAAAACCGCAAAAAACCCAGTATTGCTCTATGGTGGTGGCTGCGTCGATGTCAATCAAGATGCACAAAAACTGGCAGAGCTGATCGATGCGCCGACATTTTTGACCATCAATGCCAAAGGTCTGCTACCACCCGCTCATCCGTTGAGCTTAGGCAGCAATCAATCATTAGCAGCAGGTCGAGCCGTTATTACTGAAGCCGATTTGGTATTGGCGATTGGTACTGAGCTAGGTGAGACTGATTATGATGTGTTTTTTAATGGCGAGTTTAAAATCAACGGTAAGCTGATTCGTATCGACTGCGATGCTCAGCAATTGCAGCGTCCTTTTAGAGCGGATATCGCCGTATTATCCGATGCGCAAATGGCTATAAGTGGCCTTTGCACACGTTTAGAAAACCAAGCGTTAAATCATAAAGCGGTGTCACGAGTCGCCGAGGCAAAACAGGCATTGTTAGCAGAAATGACCCCAGACTTTGCTGGTCAAAATGCGCTACTTCAGCTGATTCGAGATGAAGTAAAAGACGTCATATTTGTTGGAGATTCAACGCAGCCTGTCTATAGTGGCAATCTTGGTTTTGAAGCACTGGCAACCCGAAAATGGTTTAACTCGTCGACTGGGTTTGGCACGCTAGGTTACGGTTTGCCTGCCGCGATAGGTGCCATGATTGGCTCAAAATCGCCAGTTATTAGTCTTATTGGCGATGGTGGTATTCAGTTTACGATTGCAGAACTCATCTGCGCTGCCGAGCTTGAGCTACCATTAATTGTGCTGCTTTGGAACAACCAAGGCTATGGTGAGATTCGTCGTTATATGGAAGAGGGTGGTTTGCCACTTATTGGGGTCAATATTAAGACGCCACATTTTGAGCCCTTAGCCGCAGGATTTGGTGCAGGTTATCGCCGAATTACCGAAAAGCAGCAACTGCTAGACGCCTTGCAAAAGGATATCAACGGCAAGCAGCCTTTCATTTATGAAGTTGATGAAGCCGATGATTTTCTGACTGAGATAGGCAAGGACTTTATCTGTTTTAGCTGATGATAATGACTTAACTGTGACTTAACGGTACTAAAGGCTGGTGACTCAAGGAAAAATGTCTGCAATGCTAAATTCTAACCACCCGTCTAATAGTTGGAATGCGTCGCAGGCAAGTTTGTTAACAGACTTAGCAGCCGTTGCTGGCGCGCCCAATGTATTGACCAAGCCGAGTCAGCAGCAGTCGTATATACAAGGGGCGATTGCTGCCATCACAGATGCTATCTTGGCAGTGGTGACCCCTCATTCTCTTGTGGCACTATGGCGCGTCATTAACCTCTGTGCCGCATCTGATGTGATCATTATCGCTCAGGCTGCTAACACAGGGTTGACCGGAGGCTCCACGCCGTATGGGAAGTATGATCGACCAGTCATCGTTATTTCTACGCAACTACTGGGCGGTGTTCATCTGCTCAATGACGCAGCAGAGCTTGTTGCCTTGCCAGCGGCGACCCTTCAGCAATTAGAATACAAGCTTGCACCTTTGGGGCGTGAGCCGCATTCAGTGCTGGGCTCTAGTTGTGTTGGTGCTTCGGTGATTGGCGGTATTTGCAACAGCTCTGGCGGTATGTTGGTGCAGCGTGGTCCGGCGTATACCGAGATGTCACTATTTGCCAAACGTAATGCTATGGGTGAGTTTGAATTAATCAATCACTTAGGCATTGATTTAGGTGTCGATCCAGAAGAGATGCTTGGAAACCTACAAGCTGGCACGTTCAATAAAAATCCAGATAGTGCCAACAGTAAGTCCTGTACAAACCACCATTATCAACACAAAGTGCGTGATTGCGAGGCAGACACACCTGCCAGATTTAACAATGACCCTAACGGGTTATATGAAGCCTCTGGTTCAGCAGGCAAAGTTATCGTCTTTGCGGTTCGAGTCGCAACATTTGCCAAACCGGCGCAAGAGCAAACGTTCTATATCTCGACCAATGACGCTGATACCTTGACCACACTCAGGCAGCAGTGGTTAAAAAGCGAGCTGAACCTGCCTATTTTGGCAGAATATATGCATCAAGATTATAACGATATAACCATGCGCTATGGCCGCGATACTTGTTTAAGTATGGGCAAACTGCCAGCCAGTAAGATAGGCGCGTTGTATCGGTTACAAGCCAAGATTGGCTATTATTTGGATAAGTGGCGACTGCCTCAGACTTTACCAGATCGGGTGCTACAAATGGCATCGACCTTTATGCCGCCATCATTGCCAGACTCTTTGGCTGAGCAGGCACGCTCCTATCGTTATCATTTAATCATCAAAGTCGCGAATGACAGTGACAGTGATAGTGACGATGATAATGACAGTGACGATGATAATCACAGTGCTAAGGCTAGTAATCAGCATATTGCCGCCGCTCAAGCATTTCTACAGTCCCATATGCAGCAGCATCAAGGCGTCGTACATCTTTGTACAGTCGAAGAATCCCAGGCATTATTGGTGTTTCGCAGTGCGGCAACCGCTGCTATGTTTCGTTATCATAATCTTAACCACACAAAGTTTGGCGAGCTATTAGCGACTGATATTGCCTTACCAAGAAATGCCGTAGATTGGGATGAGGTGCTACCTACTGACTTGCAAAAGCAGGTAAGTAAAACCTTTTATTTGGGGCATTTTTTCTGTCATGTCATGCATCAAGACTATCTGTTATACCCTGAAGTGGATGCAAAAAAATTCAAGGATGACCTATTGGCGTTTTATGATCGACGTCGTATAGAGTACCCTGCTGAGCACAACGTGGGACATGTCTATACCGCAAAACCTGCACTACATAATTTTTATAAAAAACTAGATCCGACCAATTCGCTAAACCCAGGCATTGGTCAGACAGCAAAATGGAAAAATTGGCGGTCGTCGCCTATCATGGAGGAATTAAATGACGAGTCATATCAGTAAGTCACAGCAGCCAGTCTTAGGTAATAATGCTGTCGATCCAAAAACACCACAGGGCGAGCAATGGCGAGCGTCATTGTGGAAATTTCTTTTATTTTCAGCCCTTGGTATCGCGCTATTTATCATTCCCTTTCAATGGGATGGCAAGGTTACTATTTTATTGGGCGTATTGACCGATGCACTACAAGGCTGGATAGGCGGTTATGTGGCTTACGTGGCACTGGCGATCGTTACCATCTCTTTTGTTGGCGCACTTGCAGTCAAGCTGTTACGACCTACCTTGCACGAAGACTCTATGATAAAGAAGCTCTTCGATGTTGAGTGGCTGTGGTTTGGTGCCCGTTTTTTGGGCGCAGTATTTATCTGGATGATATTTTTACAAGTAGGCCCCGAGTTTATTATTAACCGTAATACCGGCGGCGTTATTTTTGAAGATTTGATTCCGATTTTGATTCCTTTGTTTTTCTTCGCTATCTTATCCTTGCCGTTCTTAACAGATTTTGGTTTGATGGAGTTTTTGGGAACGTTAGCCAGTAAAGTCTTTATCAAACTATTTAAACTACCCGGACGCTCAGCGGTAGATGCGATGTCTTCTTGGTTTGGAGCGGCCTCTATCGGCTTGCTAGTGACCATGCAAGAGTATGACAAAAGCTATTATAGCCAGCGTGAAGCGGCGGTTATTGCCACAACTTTTTCGGTAACTTCAATCGCTTTTACTTATGTCGTAGCGAAAACAATTGGCGTAGACAATAACTTTGTCTTCTTTTATCTGACCATCGCGTTGACTGGTTTTATAGCAGCCATTATCATGCCACGCATCCCGCCATTATCACTGAAGGCGGACACCTATCATTCTGGTAAATGTATGCTAGATGAAGAGATTCCTACTCAGTATAGTATGCCGCAGTGGGCGCTAAATCGTGCTGTGACGCGTGCGTATTCTATGCCAAGTCTGGCAAGTGTGTTCAAACACAGCCTAAAGAATCTATTTGATATTTACTTTGGTCTGATTCCTGTTATTTTTGCTATCGGCACCATTGGTCTAGGGCTGGCAGAGTACACGCCAGTATTTAACTGGATATCTGCGCCCCTCGTGCCTTTGCTTGAATTGCTACAAATTCCAGAAGCGGCAGAAGCGGCGCCTGCCATGATTATGGGCTTTGCTGATATGTACTTACCAGCGTTGGTCGGTAAGAGTATTGAGAGCGAAATGACACGATTCATCGTTGGGGCATGCTCTATTACGCAGATTATTTATATGTCTGAAGTGGGTGCGCTGATTTTGAAATCAAACATTAAGCTTAATGTTCTAGAGCTATTCATGATTTTCATCCTTCGTACTTTGATTAGCCTAGTGATTATTACCTCAGTCGCGCATCTCCTGTATTAATCAGAAGACCCCGTGACAAAGGTAGGATAGGGTAAGCGACAGTGATTTTTGGCGGGTGATTGATGCCAGTGACTGCGCAGATAGGCAGTAGTGTCAATCACCCGTAATCATTATCAGTAAATACGATATGAATAAACAATGAGAGAGGACATACCATCATGGAAACGACAAATGCTACTGATATAACCAGACAAATTGCAAAAGAGACAATGCAAAATGAAGTGGTATTAAATGCGGCCTATATCAATGGTAAATGGACTGCCATCGAAGCATCATCGGTTGATAGCGAAGACACTGATACGCAGAATCTATATGACCCAAACACTGGTGAGGTGTTAGCAACGACGCGCTTATGTACCAGTGCCCATGTAGAAACAGCGGTCAATGCTGCCTCTGCTGCCTATGAAAATTGGTCGCAAACCCCAGTAAGCGTGCGTGCGCATTATTTGCATGCGATTGCTGACGCTATGGAGCAGCAATTTGATAAGTTAGTGGGATTGTCTGTTTTAAACAATGGTAAGCCCGTTGAGGAAGCAAAAATAGACGTCGGTGACGCCATCGCTTGTTATCGCTATTATGCCAATCTGATAACAGATCAAGAAACGTGGTCGGAAGTACCCACGAATGAATCAGGCATTCGTCTGCTAAAGACTTTTGCGCCCGTTGGCGTGTGTGCATTGATTGTACCTTGGAACTTTCCAATGGTGACGACCTCTTGGAAGTTGGCGCCAGCGCTAGCAGCAGGCTGTACAGTGGTATTAAAGCCTTCTGAGGTAACCTTATTGCCAGAATTGATGCTGGGCAATATATTGTCTAGTATCGATCTGCCAAAAGGCGTGGTTAATATTTTGCCCGGTGCTGCCGAAGTTGGTGCTGCCATGACCAGTCATCCGCTGATTGATAAAGTCTCTTTTACGGGTAGTAATGTGGTGGGTGAAAAGGTAATGACCCAAGCGGCAAAGAGCATCAAAGACATCAGTCTTGAGCTTGGTGGCAAGTCTGCCATTGTGGTGCGCGCGGATGCCGATATCGACTACGCTTGTGACCTTATCATTGGCGGTGTATTTACCAATGCTGGTCAAATATGTTCAGCGACCTCTAGATTGCTTGTTCATCAAGATATCGCACCGACTTTATTTGAAGCGTTGAAAGTGAAAACCGCAAGCCTGCAAGTTGGTGATGGTTTTGATACAGGCACTCAGATGGGTCCAATGGTCAGCGAGCAGCAGCTTAAGCAAGTAAAAAAATACTGTGATATTGCGACTGCCGAAAACCTTACTTGCCTGACTGGTGGAGAAATATTAGCTAGGCAAGGATATTTTGCCGCGCCCACTGTTTATATCGATGTCCCTGTAACCAGCCAATTGTGGCTCGAAGAAGTGTTCGGACCAGTATTGGTTAGCAAAACCTTCAAAGACGATGCAGAAGCCATTAGTTTGGCCAACGACAGCAAATATGCGTTGGCGGCAACCATTGTCAGTACTGATGAAAAGGTCGCATTGGCGATGGCATTACAGATTGAAGCGGGTCATATTTGGATCAACGAACAACAAATCGTGCTGCCTGAGTCAGGGTGGGGCGGCTTTAAGCAAAGCGGCATCGGCCGTGAGTTAGGTGGGGGCGGTCTGTCCGCTTACCAAAAGAGCAAGCATGTATTGTTATCTGACTAAATATGTCTAAATTTCGATTTTCTCAACTATCAAATAAAAACCCCTTTAAATTTTAAAATTTAAAGGGGTTTCAAAAACGATTAACTTTAGATAATGAACGACAATAGTACGATTGAGTTTTCAATTTTTGCCACGTTAATGGGTCATCCACTTTAGCTGATGTAAATATTACTTTCGATATTATTCTTCATATGAAGCAACCGAGGGGCAATGTCTTCTTCTAGTTTAGTACGGCTAAGAACAAAACTGGGTGCGCCGCAATTAAAAGTCAGTAAGCCCTCAGTCGGATGCATGATGGCGGTAGCGACAGCGTTGACGTCTTTTTGCCATTCACTAATCGAGAAGCAATACCCATAGTCGTCATAATCTCTAAAGGCTTTATCCAGTCCGCGTCTAATCTTTAGCCAATCATCTTTATACTTACTGCGAATGGCATCAAGGATAAATTCTTGCTCAGCAGCGGGCATACTGGCTAAGCATGCGCGTCCCATCGAGCTCAAATGAATGGGGAGGTATGAGCCGACATTACGTCGCATGGTCGTAGTACCAGACCCTTGCACGACGTTTAGATATACCATCCTCAGGCGGTCACGGGTTGCCATAGCGACCGCACTATTGGCATAATCTGCCAGTTCTTCCATATACGGGGTGACTAAATTGTTGATAGAGATATTCGCCATCATCGTATAGCCAAACCCTAACACACCGGCAGAAAGCTGATATTTACTACTGTTGGTCGATTGCTTTAGATATCCTAACTTGACTAAAGTATAAGTCAGTCGCGTGATCGTCCCTTTAGGCAGCCCAGTCAATTGACTCAAGTCTTGATTACCCAAATAGGGACGCTGCGGGGTAAAACAACGTAGCAGCTCTAAGCCGCGTGCCAAAGCGGTAATAAACTGCCTATCGTTTTTATCTCTCATGTCACTAATCGGCTCTAACAGCTCAATGTGTGTTGATTTATTAGAGTCTTCATCATCAAGGATATTAGTTGTCATATAAGATTTATTGCTCTCAATTACGTTAATTTAAATAGCATAAAATTCACTACTTTTAGTACCTTGCAAGCCAATAGTTGTACGCTGATAGTAGTTTGTTGCTTTTAATAACACTCTATTAATGTACATTGAAACTATTAACATAGCTATTATAAATATAAAGGATTTCGCTATGCGGTATATAGGTATTTAATAGTATCACGCCTTTTGTGGATCATATTGCTGTTCTTTGATGAACAACGTTGGAATAAGGCCACATAAGAAATACGCGCCTGCCATAAGCAACAAACCTGCGCCGATAGAGTTTTGCATGGCCATATAACCAATGGCAACCGGCGCAATAACTGAGCCTAGTCGTCCGATATTGAATGCACCGCCAATAGCCGTACCTCGAATAGCGGTAGGAAAGCTTTCCGTCAAGTAGGTGGCATTAATAGCATAAGGGATGCCATATAAGAAACCAAAGGTTATCATCAACCAACCGATGTTTTCTGGGGTATGCATATAGACCAACACTGGAATGAATAGCGCTGTGCCCATAGTACCGAAGGCAAATACTATTTTGCGACCAATTCTATCAGCCACTAAACCTGCCACGACTTTAGCAAACATCATCGTCAAGTAAGTACCTGCCATATATAGTGCCATCTCCTTAAACTTGATACCCAGTTCAGTTTCTAGATAAGACGGTAGCCAGTTGCTTACGCCAAAATAGCCAAATAGTAATAGCCCTGAACTCATCGACCATAAAATGAACATAATGCGATGTTTGGGGTTTTCAAATATGGCTTTATAAGGGTTTTCAGGTTTTGTGAGTGAGTTTTTCGCGCCGCTAAGTTTGAGGGCACGAGCCTCTTTCCAAGACTGTGGTTCAGGGATAAGAAAATACATCGATATCGAGAGAATAATAGGTAGGAACGTTAAGAGATATAAGGTGCGCCAGCCATAGACGGGAATAATCCAAGCTGAAATGCTCGTGATCACTAAAGACCCTAAGGTAAAACCTGTCATCAATGCTGCGAGTACCGTCGTTCGATGTTTGGTAGGTACCATTTCAGACATCAGAGTGTTAGTCGCAATATATAAACTGCCCAGACCCAAACACGCGGTGAACCGTAATGCTATAAACTGCTCATAGCTCTGCACAAAGCCACTAAAACCAGATAGCACGGAGAAGAGCGCTGTTGCAATCACGATAACACGTACTCGGCCAAAACGATCACAAGCCCAACCACCGAAAAATCCACCGATGGCCATGCCAAATAATGACCAACTGCCCAAAGCGCCAGCTTGTATGTTGGTCAATCCAAACTCTAGCTTGAGACTTGACAGCGTAAAGGCGAGAATCCCAATATCAGCCCCATCACATAACAGTACTAGAAAACAAAAAAAGAAGGCCAATTTCCAAGGTTGCTTTTGGGTAGAATCTGAGCTTGAATTTGACGTTATAGCGGCACTCTTCACAATTTATATCCTTATTGTTGTGAGAAAGAAATTTTGTAGTAATAGCGACATAAGTCAGGTATCTGCGTCCTAGCAAATACCTCGATACGTTTTAATAATGTAAATATCTTTTACTATTCAAACAAATAGCACTCAAATAAATGACAACTACTCACTAACTTCTTTAATCATATTGCGGGCAATGATGATCTGCTGGATTTGGGTCGTGCCTTCATACAAACGATATAAGCGCACATCACGATAAAAACGTTCAATGCCATAATCGGCAATATAACCAGCGCCACCATGAATTTGTACAGCTCTATCAGCAACACGGCCACACATTTCGGTGGCAAACATCTTGGCACATGACGACTCGGTAACGACATCTTTGCCGTCATCGCGCAGGCGTGAAGCATCTAATACCATGGATTTTGCCGCATAAATCTCTGCCTTTGAATCAGCAAGCATCGCTTGAATCAGCTGAAAATTGGCAATGGGTTGACCAAACTGTTTACGCTCGACGGCATAGCGTAGCGCGTCATCTAACATGCGAGTGGCTGCGCCTGTACTCGCTGCAGCGATATGTAAGCGTCCTTTATCCAATACTTTCATGGCGGTTTTAAAACCTACGCCTTCTACACCGCCGATCAACGCATCAGCAGGCACGACGCAATTGTCAAAAATTACATCACAGGTATGCGCGCCTTTTTGGCCCATTTTTTTGTCGATTTTACCAAGCGTAATACCAGGAGTATCGCTTTCAACGATGAATGCTGAAATACCACCAGACCTTTTGTTTTCAGGGTCAGTGCGTGCCATCACAGTAAAGATACCGGCTTGAGGGGCATTGGTGATATAACGCTTGGTGCCGTTGAGTACGTAAGTATCGCCGTCTTTGATTGCAGTGGTTCGCAGCGATGCCGCATCGGAGCCTGACTCAGGTTCGGTCAAACAAAATGAGCCGATGATTTCACCACTGGCGAGCCTTGGTAGATATTTTTGTTTTTGCGCTTCAGTACCATCGATGACAAGGCCAGAGGAACCAATACCGTTATTAGTGCCTATTAATGAGCGAAAAGCAGGTGAGGTGCGCCCTAATTCAAATGCCAATGTGACCTCTTCTTCCATCGTAACGCCAAGCCCGCCGTACTCCTCGGGAATGGTCAGTCCAAATAGACCCAACTCACGCATTTGACTGATGATATCTTCTGGCAGACGGTCATTTTCTGCCACCCAGTCTTCTTTTGGGATCAGTTGGTTATTCACAAATTGACGAATGGTTTGGACGATATGGTCGAGTACTTCCTTATCTCTAATCATGTGATTCTTCCTTGTTTAGATGACGTCTAATATTGATTGATGAGGGCTTCATAATTAATTTGAATAAACAGCATAATCGATAATTTATTGGATTACAATACTTTTGGTTTAAAAAACCGCAATGCGGTATTTATAAAAGAAGTAAGGTATTAATGATCTATCTATTTATCAATTTAACTGGCTTTTACTCTTCACAAAAGAAAATAAACAGTATATATTGGTACTGAATATCGCTATGCGGTATTAATAATCATAATTATTAGTCTGTTTTAAGGGTGGCGGTTTACCTAAAGACATTACTTAAAGGACAGCATCATGGAAGAGCAAATCATCATTTGTGAAACGTTAGACAATGGCGTGAGCCTGATAACACTCAATCGTCCCAAGGTTCGCAATGCTTTAAACACTGAATTACGCGAAAAAATGGCAGAAATTTTCATCAAATTAAACGATGACCCAAAGACCAAAGCTATCGTGCTGACGGGTGGTGATAAGGTGTTTGCGGCCGGTGCTGACATCAATGATTTCCTAACTACCAAAACAGTCGATGTGTATTTACGCCACAGCGAGCGTTATTGGGATGCCATCACCAATTGTCGTAAGCCGATTATCGCAGCGGTAAATGGCTATGCGCTTGGCGGTGGCTGTGAGCTTGCTATGCATGCCGACATCATCGTCGCTGGCAAGTCTGCTAAGTTTGGACAACCAGAAATAAAAATCGGACTGATGCCCGGCGCAGGGGGCACACAGCGTTTGTTTCGCGTGATTGGCAAACATAAAGCCATGAAGCTGATACTAACAGGCGACATGATAAGTGCTGAGGCAGCGGATCAAATGGGGTTGGTCTCTGAAGTGGTCGAAGATGAGGCGACTATTAATCGCGCCATCGAGATTGCTGAACAACTCGCAGGTTATTCGCCTATTGCTTTAACCCAAATTAAAGAAGTCGCCAATCTTGGGGTGGATATGCCGCTACAAGCTGCCTTAGCTTTGGAGCGTAAAGCCTTTCAGATTTTATTTGATACCGAAGATCAAAAAGAAGGCGCGAAAGCTTTTTTAGAAAAGCGTGACGCGAACTATAAAGGTCAGTAGCTTGTCAAAGCATAGACTTTTCGAAACATAGACTTCTCAAAGCGTAAATTTCTCAAAGCATAGAAAAAAACAGCACATATACTTTGAAAACGAGACTATTCAATAAGAGCATATAAATTAACAAGACCATATAAAGGATTATTATGACTGTTAAATCATTGGCCATTATTGGCACCGGTATTATGGGTATGGGTATTGCCCAAATCGCCGCCCAAGCAGGCATTCAAGTGCTGTTATTTGATGCCAAAGCAGGCGCTGCTGAGCAGGGACGTCAATCGCTTCAAGCTATGTTACAGAAGCTAGCGGCTAAAGGTAAGTTTACTGATGAGCAGCTACAGTCTACTTTATCGAATCTAACCGTGATTGAAGATATAGCCAAAATTGCCGATGTTGATGTCGTTATTGAAGCAATCATTGAAAATTTAGACATAAAAAAACAGCTTTTTAAACAGTTAGAAAGCATTGTCCCTGCCGAGACGATTTTGGCCACCAACACTTCATCGCTAGCGGTGACGGCGATAGCCTCCGATTGCGAGCATCCAGAGCGCGTGGCAGGATTTCACTTTTTTAATCCAGTACCCTTAATGAAAGTTGTTGAAGTGATTCCGGGTATCTCTACCAAACCTTCAGTAGTAGAAACGCTTACAACTCTAGCCAAACGTATGGGACATTTAGGGGTAGTGGCAAAAGATACCCCAGGGTTTATCGTCAATCATGGCGGCAGAGCTTTTGGTACAGAAGCGTTGAAAATATTAGGTGAGGGCGTTGCAAGTTTCGAGGACATCGACCGTATTTTACGTGAAGGCGCTGGCTTTCGCATGGGGCCATTCGAGCTGCTTGATCTCACTGGTATCGATGTCTCTCATCCAGTGATGGAGTCGATTTATAATCAATATTACTTCGAGCCGCGCTATCGGCCGCATCCCTTGACCCGTCAAATGCTAACGGGTAACAAGCTTGGTCGAAAAGTTGGCGAAGGATTTTACCAGTACACAAACGGTCAAAAAGTGACAGCAGATACGTCTGAACCGTCATTGTTTGAAGCATCAAGTTCTAAAGCTAAATTTTCTCAAAAAGGGGCTGATGCTGATACCTCAAACCTCTCAGTTTGGATTGGCGCAGATTTAGCAGAAGATAAACAACAGCTGATTGATCATCTAAACGCTGGCAATATTACTATCGACGATAATGATCAGCCAAATTCTGACAGTTTAATATTACTGGCAATTTATGGCGAAGATACCACCAATGCGGCTATTCGCTATCAGGTGAATCCTAAACAAGCGGTCGCCATTGATATGCTGACTGACTTATCCAAGCATCGTACTCTCATGCCAAGTATCGTTACAGAGGATAATTTTGTGGCGCAAGCTTATGCCCTATTTGGGAGAAATAATAAGCTCGGTAAAAGCTCGGATGAGGGCTCAAATATGGCTGTCGATGCCACGCTGATTACTGAAAGCACTGGTTTTGTGGCGCAGCGAGTCGTTGCTATGGTCATTAATTTAGGTTGCGATATTGCGATGCAAGGTATTGCCACACCAAAAGATATCGACAATGCCGTCAAGCTTGGATTGGGTTATCCGTATGGTCCTATCTCATGGGGAGATGAGCTTGGTACCCAGCGTATCTTACTTATCTTGGATCGTATTTACGCGTTAACAGGTGATCCACGTTATCGCCCAAGCCCATGGTTACAACGCCGCGCCACCCTAGGTATCTCATTATTTACTCAGCAGAGTAATTTCTCATGCTAATAGCATGGCAATCTTTCTATGGTCAGCTTACTTTATGTATAAAGTGCTACTGGGATGAATTTTTTGCAGCCTCTGTCTGCGTAGACACAGCAAGCAAGAAAAATTTATACCAGTAGTACGATTAAACAATCGTAACTCTTTTATTTAGAATTCACTATAAACCCTACATTTTAATCAGACAAATTCTCAAAACACGACAAGGAACAGTTATGTTAGACGCTTATATTTATGACGGATTAAGAAGCCCTTTTGGTCGCCATGGAGGCGCACTAGCCACCGTACGTCCTGATGACATGATTGCGACAGTAATGAAAGCTTTGATTGAAAAGCACCAACTGCCTAACGATATTTTTGATGAAGTACTGATCGGTAACACCAATCAGGCCGGTGAGGACTCACGCAACATCGCTCGTAATGCCGCATTGCTAGCAGGATTAGATGTCACAACTCCCGGTCAAACCGTTAACCGTTTATGTGCCTCAGGGTTATCTACTGTCATTGATGCCGCTCGTAGTATCACTTGTCATGAGGGGGATATATTTTTAGCAGGTGGCGTTGAGTCAATGACCCGCGCGCCCTTTGTTTTTGCTAAGACCGAAACGCCTTTTAGTCGTGAATTTAAAGTATTTGATACGACCATTGGCAGCCGTTTCCCGAATCCTCTTTTGACTAAAGAATTTGGCAGCGACAGCATGCCGCAAACAGGCGATAACGTCGCTCGCAAATATGGAATTACTCGTGAAGAGGCGGATAAATTTGCAGCAGCCTCGCAAGCTAAATATCAAACCGCCAAACAAGCGGGGTTCTTTGGCGATGAAATAACGCCAATTATGGTGTCGCAAGGTAGAAAATTACCAGAAAAGGCGATAACAGAAGATGAGCATCCTCGCGCCACATCTACTGTGGAAGCACTGCAAAAACTTAAACCTTTAAATAGTGAAGGTGTGGTCACAGCAGGTAATGCGTCAGGTATTAATGATGGCGCAGCTGCGTTGATTATTGGCTCAAAGCAGGCAGAAGAAAAGTTGGGCTTTAAGCCTATTGCCAAAATTCTCTCATCTGGCGCCATGGGCGTAGAGCCAAATATTATGGGCGTAGGACCTGTTGAGGCCATCAAACTGGCATTGAAACGTGCTGATTTGACCCTTGATGATATGTCCATCATTGAGATTAATGAAGCATTTGCCTCACAAGTACTAGGCTGTCTAAAAGGTCTAGAAATTGACTTTGATGACAAGCGCGTTAACCCCAATGGCGGTGCGATTGCCGTCGGACACCCGCTTGGTGCATCAGGTGCAAGACTTGCATTAAGTACGGCACGAGAGCTACAGCGCACGGGCGAAAAATACGCAGTGGTCAGCTTGTGCATTGGCATTGGGCAGGGGCTTGCCATGGTAATAGAACGAGTTTAATTCTTTCGTCAATCCACTATAAAAGAGTGACAGCGTTAACTTCGCTTGCCTTGCCCTTCTTTTAAATTGAATCAACTCTATGCCCTCGCCATACTATTTTATTATCAAGGACGACAATAATGACTTCTATACTTAACCAACATGAGGACTACCAACAAGCTCAAGAAGCGTATGGTTTTCCTTTGATTATCAAGCAGCTGCTAAACCGTGCAAAAATTGCTTCTACGGATCAAACCATTAGTTATGCCGATAAGGTCACTTATACGTATGCTGAATTTTTTAAGCGCGTTAATCGCTTGGCAAACGTACTGAAAAACATGGGTTTGCAAGCAGGTGATGTGGTGGCCGTTATGGATTGGGACAGTCATCGTTACCTTGAAGCGTATTTTGCCGTGCCGATGTCTGGCATGATTTTGCAAACGGTCAATGTACGCCTAGCTGAAGATAAAGTCCTGTATACCATCAACCACGCCAAACCAAAAGCCTTGTTACTAAATGCCGAATTTGAGCCAATGGCAAAAAATTATCGTCATGAAGCCCCTTCTATCGAGAAAATTGTTTGGCTCGATGATACTGGCTTTGATGATGCTGAGTATGGCGAAGACGATACAAAGAACGATACAAAAACAGAGCAAGCTAGCATGCCAGATTATGTCGAAGGTGAGTATGAAGCTATGCTAGCTGCGGCTAGTGATGTGTTTGATTTTCTAGATTTCGATGAAAACACCATCGCCACCACATTTTATACCAGTGGCACGACGGGCGATCCAAAGGGGGTTTTCTTTACCCATCGACAGATTGTATTGCAGACGTTGGCAAGTACGTTAGCATCCGCGCTAAATGCCGAAGGTCAAGGCGCGCGCTACAATGATGTCTACATGCCAATGACACCGTTATTCCATGTGCATGCTTGGTGCTGGCCGTATGGGGCAACCATGATAGGGCTTAAGCAAGTGTATCCGGGGCGCTATCTAGCTCCCACGTTAGTGGACTTAATCGAGCAGCACAAAGTCACGCTTTCACATGGCGTTCCAGCAATTTTGCAGATGCTATTAAAAGAGATGGCAGCACGAGGACGTAAGTTTGAGGGTCTGAAGTTGTTACTCGGTGGTTCAAAGTTGAATGAAGGGTTGGCCAAAGCAGCCATTGAAAGTGGCATCGAGTTTATGTCGGGATTTGGGATGTCAGAGTCTTGTCCCGTGTTATCGAGAGCGGTGTTCGATGATAAAACGGACTCGATGGAAATGAAGGATCAGCTCAATTATCGTTGTTTGTCTGGCTCACCAATTATGCTCGTCTCAATGGAAATTTGGGATGAAAACGGCAAAGCTCTACCAATGGATGGTGAATCGACAGGGGAGCTTGTGATTCGAGCGCCTTGGCTGACCCAGAGTTATTTTAAAAACCCAGATGCTGGCAATGAGTTATGGCGTGGTGGCTGGATGCATACCCAAGATATTGCTTGTATTACCTCTGACGGCACGCTAAGCATTACGGATCGGCTTAAGGATGTGATTAAGTCTGGTGGTGAGTGGGTATCTTCGCTTGAGGTCGAAACTATTTTATCCTTCCATCCCAGCGTCGCTGATGTTGCCGTCATTGGCGTGCCACATGAAAGATGGGGCGAATGTCCTTTAGCGTTAGTGGTTTTAAAACCTGAATATATCGATACCAAAGCGGATGATATTTTAGCCTTAGGTCATCAAGCGGTGGAAAAAGGCCATTTACCAAAGTATGGCGTGCCAAGCGAAATCAAGTTTTTAGCAGAAATGCCAAGAACCAGTGTGGGTAAGCTCGATAAGAAAAGAATGCGGATGATGTGCGCAGAAAAACTCATTTAATCCAAAAAATTCTATCGATGACTGCAAAAAATAATTGCAGAAAAATCATTTGAGCTGACTGATAATTTTAACGTATGTGTCAATAACATGTACGTTCGCTGGCATGACGAGACGAGAAAACTATGAAAGCTTTAGCTATATTACCAGAAATCCAAGAGGTGCTGGATAAAGACAAAAACCATCCCATGCATGGCTTCGCGGTTATCTACTCTCAACAAGTAGCGTGGGGCGATATGGATGCTTTTGGTCACGTCAATAATGTGGTCTATTACACTTATGCCCAAAACGCTCGAATTTACTATAACAGTCAATTGAATCTATTTAATGAAAATACTTTTTCCGTCATGGCAGCATCATCCTGTCAATACTTCAAACCCGTGACTCACCCCGATACCTTATGGATTGGAGTTCGAGTTAAGAAAATTGGCAATGCCAGCTTGATTCATGAATATACCTATTATAGTACGGTGTTAAATACCATCGTTGCTAAGGGTGAGTCCGTGCTGGTATATCTTGATAAAACCAGTGGAAAAAAGAAAAACATCGATGACACCAAAAAAGCCGCGATTACTGCTTTTGAAAGTTTTAACTAGGGCGTGTCATCATTTTAAGACCACTAAATGTATCCATGTGCTAATTGATGACACGCCCTAAATTAGGCTGCATGGGTTTTACACAAAAAGGTGGCGCTGATAGTTATGGTATTAAAAGCACGGTAGCAGTAGAGATTTAAAGGGATTTCAATTAATTTAACTGGATTTTAAAACAACACAAGGAATGTGTAGGTTATGCTTTATATCAAAAAGTTGTCTTTTGGTTTGGCTGTTCTTGGAGCATGCGTACAGGCACAAGCGATAGACCTTGTCACCAATGGAGATACCACTTTAAGCATCGGTGGTTATGTTAAAGCGGAAGGCATATTTTATTCTCCCGATGAAGGGGAGTCTGAGTTCAAAGGAAGTGGACGACAATCTCGGATTAATGTTAAAACCACGAAGAACGTAGAGGACAAAAAGCTAACGGGTTTTATTGAAGGCGACTTTTATGGTAATGCCGCAAATGGTGGTTCAGACTTGCGGCTCCGCCATGCTTATGTTCAGGTCGATGATTTGACCGTCGGTAAGACGTGGAATGGTCAGTTCTTAGCGGTCTATCCACTTTTGACTGATCAGCTTGACTTTCGGGGCACGGGATTGGGCACCATCTCTGGTGGTGGCGCTGATATTCGTCCAGATTTGACGGTGCACTATACTCATAAAGAATTTCGTTTTACCGCTCAAGACCCTGTTTATGATGAAGCCAATCTGCCTGATATGGTTGTTAGCTACAAAAATAATATATCTGATCTTAGCTATAACGTGGCGGTCACTGCGCGTGAGACCAAAAATGGAGACGATTCGGATGTAGGCGTCGGTGTCTCTTTGGCAGGTAAACTAAAACTGGGCAATGACTCGCTACATGCGAGCGTGTATAACGGTAAAGGAATGGGTGTCTATTCTACCGTCTGTGTGGGAAGAGCCCTTGGCACGACGGGCGATTTAGATTGCGATGCGGAAGACGGTAAGCTTGTCTCGCAAACGGGCTACACGGTCGGTTACAGGCACAAGTTCACAGAGAAACTGATGAGCAACATACGCTATGGTAAAATTATGGTGGATGATGAGGCGGATACTTCTGTAAATGTAAAAAGTATCAACCTTGTCTATGAGTATCTACCAGATCTAGATATTGGTATTGAGTGGAGAGATCGTAGCGACAAAACGCTTTCACAGGTAAAAAAAGGTCAGCAAGTTGAAATAATGGCCAAATATAACTTCTAAATTATAGTCAGTGAAAAGTAATATTGATACATCACGCACTGATGATATCAATATTACTTGTTTGCTGTGCCTGTGCAGACAGAGGCTACAAAAAATTGATATCAGCAGTATTGTAGCGTTTTTGGGGTATTTTGACTGTATATATTGAGAGATAACAAGCAAACCACATCTGCCTTGGTGCTTTAAAGCCCAAACCCTTCTGAATTCCAATGCGAGCACAGCTTTCATCTTATGTAGAGACAAAGCGGTGCCTCGCTTCATCCTTCTTTATTTAATATCTCTCGTTCTTCTTCAGCTATTTTTAATTGGCGTTTGAGTTGCTTGATTCCTTCAAGAGCTGCCACAACTCCAGTATAATAGGATTCTGTGGCGACAAGCTTGCCTTGATTGGTTTTGTTCTGCCAATTGGGTAGCTTTTGCATCGCTTTTCCTAATTGCTGAGCAGTTGCAATCGAATTAGCATTATTATCTGCTATCTTTTGACCGATTCTACTTTGAATTCCGTATTATCGCTCTGTATTTTCTTGGTCATGATACACTTATCGTCGAGTGGTTGGTTGACCAAGTTTACTGCCATGATTTTTTCAGCATCGCTCAATAAATGTAAATAATGACTGTGAATTTAATGAATAAGTAAAATATTTAACCCATTAATTTTTTCACTCATACGCCTCTAACAAGAAGATTTTATTATGCAAACCAAACGTCCGTTATATATTCCCTTTGCAGGCCCTGCATTATTAGAAACCCCTTTACTAAATAAGGGTAGCGCTTTTTCATCAGAAGAGCGCGATAGCTTTAATTTAACAGGCCTACTGCCTCATAACATTGAGACGATTGAAGAGCAATCATTACGCGCTTATCATCAACTGCGTTCATTCACTAATGATATGGATAAGCATATTTATCTGCGTAATATTCAAGATACTAATGAAACTTTATTTCATCATTTGATTGAGCAGCATATTGAAGAAGTCATGCCGCTCATATATACCCCAACCGTTGGCCAAGCATGTGAAAAATTCTCTCAGATTTATCGCCGCAAACGTGGTTTGTTTGTCTCTTATCCTGAGCGTCATAAAATCGATGACATGCTGCAAAATGCCACCAAACAAAACGTGAAGGTAATCGTTGTCACTGATGGTGAACGTATATTAGGCCTAGGCGATCAAGGCATTGGCGGTATGGGTATTCCTATTGGTAAATTGTCGTTATATACGGCTTGTGGTGGTATTAGCCCCGCTTATTGCCTACCGATCTTATTAGATGTGGGCACCAATAATCAGCAGTTGCTTGACGACCCTATGTACATGGGTTGGAGAAATCCACGCATCTCGGGTGATGAATATAATGAGTTTGTAGATTTATTTATTCAAGCCGTTAAACGTCGTTGGCCTGAGGCATTGTTACAATTTGAAGATTTTGCCCAAGAGAATGCGACACCATTATTGAATAAATATCGTGACCAATTATGCTGCTTTAATGATGACATTCAGGGCACTGCTGCTGTTTCAGTCGGTACCTTGATTGCAGCGTGCTTGAATAAAGGTCAAAAGCTTAGCCAACAGAATATTGCGTTTTTAGGCGCAGGATCTGCTGGTTGCGGTATTGCTGAGCATATTATTCGCCAAATGCAGCGTGAAGGATTGACTGAAGAGCAGGCTCGCAGCCAAGTATTTATGGTTGACCGTTATGGCTTGCTTACTGATGGCATGACAGAGCTACAAAAATTCCAAGAGCCGTTAGTACAAAAAGAATCGGCTATTGCAAGCTGGGATAGAAGTAAGAAACTCGGTTTAGCGCAAGTGGTGAAGCAAGCAAAAATAACCGTATTATTCGGCGTCAGTGGACAAAAAGGTTTGTTCACCCAAGAGGTGATCGAAACGCTATGTGCTAATACGGAACATCCGATTGTATTACCACTTTCAAACCCAACGTCTCGTGTTGAAGCAACGCCGCAAGAAGTGACTAATTGGAGTAAGGGTAAGGCAATTATTGCAACCGGCAGTCCTTTTCCTCATACCACTTATGAGGGTCAAACTTTTGAAGTGTCGCAGTGTAATAACAGCTATATTTTCCCCGGTATTGGTTTGGGTGTTTTAGCCGCACGTGCAACGGGCATCAGCGATAATATGTTGATGGCTGCAAGCCAAGCACTTGCAGATATATCTATGGAACACGAAAAGGCACCAGGCGCTATATTACCGCCAATTAGAGTTATCAGAGAGATCAGTGAAAAAATAGCCTATGCAGTCGCACAACAAGCGATTGAAGATAAATTGGCACTACCTGTCACTGCAGAGAATTTAGAGCGTCAACTAAAAGCCAATTTTTGGTTACCGACATACCGTAACTATCGCCGTACCTCTTTCTAATTTTATAAAGTCCACACAAAAAGCCAAATGTTACCCTTAGAGGTAGCATTTGGCTTTTCTATTATATGGTGTCATGAACATATTATATCGTTCAAAACCCATAAAAAAAGGCTTGCCGCATCGCTGCGAACAAGCCTGATTTCTTTTTGCACTATAGATTTGGTGGGCCCAGTAGGACTTGAACCTACGACCAAAGGATTATGAGTCCTCTGCTCTAACCAACTGAGCTATGGGCCCTAACGCTAGACGGACAATGATACCTTATTTTTTGAATTTTTCAAGTAAAAGTTAACAAGTAGTGCAGAGTATTTGATGACTTGTTAATAACTGCCACCATCCAACGTCAAACTACGCCCGCCATCAACCGCGATAATCTCGCCAGTCACATAACTTGCGCCAGCCAAATAGAGCACGCAATGGGCAATGTCAGCTGGTTTGCCTATTCTTTGCATAGGAATAGAGTCGATAATGCTGTGTTGTTGCTCATTATCAAGCGCTTGGTCGCTATCAGTCTCAGGTAAAATATTTACCCCAGGGGCAACACCATTGACGCGCACATCAGGTGCCATATCGAGTGCGAGAGATTGTACCATCATCCGATGTGCAGCCTTTGCCATATTGTAGACGGTATAAGTGCTGAATGGCTTATTATGCGCATGGATATCGAGTAGGCTAATGATGCAACCTTGCCGTACTTTCAGATACGGATATAATGCTTGGCTTAATAGTAAGGGCGCTTTTGCATTGGTCAAAAACAATTCGTCCCATTGTGCTTTTTCGATACTACCAAGCGCACTCGGATAAAACCGTGAAGCATTATGTACTAGCACATCGAGCTGACCAAAACTTCCTATGATATTTTCAATAAACTGGCTAAGAGCCGAGCTGTCATTAACGATTGCCAAATCAGCGACGATTACCACGGCACTATCGGCTCGATTTTCATTGAGCTCATCGGCTAGGGCATTGGCTTCTTGCTCACTATGATGACAATGGATAATGACACGGTAGCCTTGATAGTGTGCGGCACGAATAATAGCGGCACCAATACGCCTGGCGCTGCCAGTCACCAGCATCACTGGTGCAACGGTATTTTCTGCTAGAGAGGTGTTAATTTTTTGATTCATAGTTAAGTTTTAGTAGACATTTGAGAGTGATTTTTAAGCCATCTTTTCAGAGGGTATTAAAGACATATCGTGCGCTTGTAAGTGTTCAATTCTGGCTTGTCGCAATGCGGCACCAATCGCTGGACCTTTAAGGTCTGACTCGATATCTTTGACACCGATAGCATGGAAGCTGCCTAAGGATAGCATCATCTCACGGTGCTGAGAGGCGAGCTGTAACACGTGGCTGGTCACTAGCAGTTGCGAGAGCTTATCAGGCTCTTTATGGGCGCTACAGGATTGGATAAGGTCTATTTTTTCACTCGCGCTAAGCTCATTTATACGTTTTAATTTTTCGCCTTGCTGCACGAATAAAGTCGCAAACTGAGTTTGAGCTTTTGGTACTTTAGCGGCGTTGCCTATTTCAGTAATAGCTTTTGTGGCAGGCATCGTTTCACTGGGTGTTAAACCAAATAACGCTGGATTAAGACTGGACAGTAATAACGCCCAGCGTTGTGATAAGTTCAATTGCATTTGACCCGCGAAATACAGCGCGGTCTGTACCGTCTCTCGTATGTGACCATTAGCGCTCCACGTTTGATGTAAGGGCGCAAAGTATTCTGTTAAAGCATCTATTTCGAACAGCTGCTGCCAGTATACCTGAGGAGAGACCTGCATCATTGCGCGGCTCGATTCTTGCCAAATGCGCTCACTACTCAAATGTGACAGTTCGCCCGAGCTGACCAACTGGCGCATTAATGCCAAGGTCTCATCAGCAATCGTAAAGCCTAAGTCATAATAACGCCCATAAAAGCGCGCCGTTCTAAGCACTCGTAATGGGTCTTCGTTAAAAGCGCTGGAGACATGGCGTAGGGTTTTGCTTTTTATGTCACTCAGTCCACCATAATAATCGACTACTTCGCCACTGATAGGAGTGTCGTCAGTGAGGCTCGTGACTTCGATTGCCATGGCATTGACGGTTAAGTCGCGTCGTTGCAAATCTTCCAACAGCGTCACTTCAGGGCTGGCATGGACACTAAAGCCCTGATAGCCTCGTCCTTGCTTGCGTTCGGTACGTGCTAGCGCATACTCTTCATGACTGGTAGGATGCAAAAACACAGGGAAATCTGCGCCGACTTGTTGAAATCCAGCAGCAATCATCTCTGCTACAGTAGCGCCAACGACAACGAAGTCTTTGTCTTTAATAGGACGATCTAGCAATCGATCACGTACTGCGCCGCCGACGAGATAAACTTGCATAATAGTTCCTATTTATTGACTTAATTGACACTAGTGAAAGGGTGATTGACAAAAAAAACCAGTCAGCGCTTTTAATAAAGCACTGACTGGTTTTAGTATAGCAGACCATCTCCATAAATAAATTACAGTGATGGTGTTAATAACACACTCATACTATCGCTGAGCTTCGTTTTCTAAATCCTGAGCTTCAGTAACAGTCAGTGCAGTCATGTTGACGATACCACGTGCTGTCGCTGATGGCGTCAAAATATGCACCGGCTTATTGGTACCTAATAGGATAGGGCCGATAGAAGCACTGCCAGTTGCGGTTTTAAGCAGGTTGAAAGCGATGTTTGATGCATCAAGTGTTGGTAAGATGAGCAAGTTCGCTGCACCTTTTAACGGGCTTGATGGCATGTCGTTTAGACGGATATGCTCATTCAGCGCGGCGTCACCTTGCATTTCGCCTTCGAATTCAAAGTCGACATTCATATTGGTTAGTAGCTCATGAACCTTACGCATTTTGACAGCGCTGGCACGATTTGAAGCACCAAAGTTAGCATGAGAAACTAGCGCGACACGTGGCGTGATACCAAAACGACGTAACTGATCAGTTGCCAAGACCGTCATTTCAGCCAACTGTTCAGCCGTTGGATCTTCGTGGATATAGGTATCAGCGATAAAGATATTACGATCTTGCATCAATACGGCATTCATCGCATAAAAGTCGTTCATACCTTCTTTTTTACCAATGACGCTTTCAACGTATTTTAGATGCAATTGATAATGGCCAAATGTACCACATACCATGCCATCTGCCGCACAATTTTCGACTAGCAAAGAACCAATCAGAGTCGTCTTACGGCGAACATCACGACGAGCAAGCTCAATGCTTACACCGCGGCGTTTGTTCTTCTCGTAGTAGCCCTGCCAGTAGTCTTTGTAGCGAGGATCGTCATCAACGTTGACGATGGTAATATTCTCGCCATCTTTTAGACGTAGGCCCAGTTTTTTGATATTGGTTTCAATAACTGAAGGGCGACCAACCAAGATAGGTTGTGCTAGCTTCTCATCCACGACGACTTGCACAGCGAGCAAGATATTGTTGTCTTCACCTTCACAATACACAATACGTTTTGGATCAGCTTTGGCACGAGCAAAGATTGGCTTCATCACAAACGCTGAGTTATAAACAAACTCAGACAGACGCTGACGATATGCTTGCATGTCATCGATAGGTAGTGTGGCAACGCCTGAATCCATTGCTGCTTTGGCGACAGCAGAGGCAATCTCAATGATTAGATTTGGCTCTAGAGGGCCTGGGATTAAGTAGTCACGACCAAAACTCTGCATCTTTTCGATGTTTCTAGCGCTGGTAGTTGGAGTAGCTTCAACATGTGCCATTGCAGCGATTGCTTTTACGCAGGCGACTTTCATCTCTTCATTGACGGTCGTTGCGCCAACATCCAATGCACCGCGGAAGATATACGGGAAGCATAGCGCATTGTTTACTTGGTTTGGATAGTCTGAACGACCAGTTGCCATGATGACGTCTGGACGTACCGCATGAGCCAATTCTGGCATGATTTCAGGTGTTGGGTTGGCAAGTGCAAAGACAATAGGGTCTTTTGCCATACGGCGTACCATATCTTCTGATAGTGTACCTGGCATTGATAGGCCTAGGAACATATCAACATTATCCATGACTTCTTCAATAGCAGTGGCCGTGATATCACGAGCATAGCGCTGTTTGGTTTCGTCAAGGTTTTCACGGCTAGTACTGATAATACCGCGTGAATCTGAAACAATAATGTTGTTCTTATTAACACCAAGGGCGCAAATGATATCTAAGCAAGAAATGGCTGCTGCGCCCGCGCCTGAACAAACAATTTTAATCTCTTCAATTTTTTTGCCAGTAATCAACAGAGCGTTTAGCATGGCAGCGGCAACAATGATTGAGGTGCCATGTTGATCGTCATGGAATACGGGAATGTTCATGCGCTTACGCAATTCACGTTCGATTTTGAAACATTCTGGTGCTTTGATATCTTCTAGATTGATACCGCCAAATGTTGGCTCAAGAGAAGCGACGGCTTCAATGAATTTGTCTGGATCGTTTTGGGCAATTTCAATATCAAAAACATCAATACCCGCAAACTTTTTGAACAGAACCCCTTTACCTTCCATCACTGGTTTTGATGCCAACGGGCCGATATTACCTAAACCTAGTACGGCAGTACCATTGGTGATGACACCGACCAAGTTGCTACGCGCTGTATATTTGGCTGCTAACGCTGGATCTCTTTGAATTTCAAGACACGGTACAGCAACACCTGGAGAGTAGGCAAGTGCTAGATCGCGTTGGTTGGCCAATTGCTTGGTAGGGGTAACTGAGATTTTACCTGGTCTTGGAAACTCATGGTAATGGAGGGCAGCTTGTTCAAACTGCTCTTTTTCCGTATTAGGGTTATCCGTATTCAAAGTGATATCGTCATTCATAATAATTGCCATGGTTGGAATAAATTGGAATAGATTAAATGGTGATAAAAAACTAACGCCGAACCCTCAAAAAACCATGAGATATGATAAGAAGAGGGCACAGTTACACTAAAAAAGGTAATGATCGATAAAAAGGTAATGATTGGCGCTTAGATTGCAGCGAAAAAAGCAATTTTGCAAAATAGTTATTCTAGCACTATTGACAATTCGCGCCTAGTCAATAGCCGTGAATTGTCCGAACAATATAATAAAATGATATTCATTATTTAGCTGGTTGATAATGCCAAAGAACAGAGCCAAATATCAACCTTAATTTTACAATGTTTTAAAATACTATCGAACAGTAGATGTATTAAGACGAGCAGCTAATGGGCATTTGCGGTGCGTGAGGTGCAGGCGGCGCACTATCTAAATCGGTAGCGATAGCTTGGACATCATAAGGATTGGCAAGTAGCTCGAATACACGATTAACTTCCTCGAATTGACCTTGTTCAGCGGCGGTAATGGCACGCTGAGCCATGCTGTTACGCAATACATAAGCAGGATTGTTCGCTTGCATGTCATTGAACGCTTGTTCCATAGACAAGGGCTGTAATTGCGCCAGATAACGTGCTGACCAGTCTTGCCAAACTTTATTTGCTTCGTCGTTGAGCTCTGCCGCCATGGTAGACAGTAGCTGCTGCTCATAAGGATAATCGTTTGGCGCTACGAGAGCCAATAATGCCCGGAAGCTATTGGTATAGTCGAGTAAATTGTCTTCGAGAAAAATGAGCCATTCAAAGGCCAACATTAAGCTTTCTTTTGCATGCGGCAATCCAAGTTTACGGCATAGCCCCTGCTGATAGTGCTGCATAAAGGTCGCCTCGTAAGATGCCAAACAGTCAGCCAGCGTTTCACGTGTTACTCCCTCTAAGCGCATGAAATGTGGTAGCCAAGTATTTAGATTCCAATGTCCGATAGCGGGCTGATTCTGATAAGCGTAACGCCCAGTATGGTCTGAGTGATTGTTAATCCATGCAGGATTGAAGCGCTCCATAAAGCCAAACGGCCCAAAGTCCAAGGTACTGCCCGTGATAGATAAGTTATCTGTATTCATCACGCCATGGGCGAAGCCAATCAGCTGCCAGTCGGCAATCATCCGCGCGGTACGCTCAACCACTGCGGTCAAAAACGCCAATACTGGAGTCTCGCTTTGGCGACACTTTGGATAGTAAGTGTCAATCATATAGTCAGTAAACTCACTGAGTAAATCAGGGGCGAAGCTGGCAATCCACTCGACATGACCCAAGCGAATGTGACTGTCAGCCACGCGCATCAATGCCGCACCAGCTTCTATGCGCTCACGGCGTACTCTGGTATCAGAGACCACAAATCCTAAAGCGTTAGAGGAGGGAATACCCAATTGCGTAAGCGCATGACCGCATAAATATTCACGAATAGTACTGCGTAGTACAGCGCGTCCATCACCCATCCGCGAGTAGGGCGTCAGGCCAGCACCTTTAAGATGTAAGTCTTGTGGTTGGTCGTTATTACCGAGCACTTGTGCCATGAGTAAGCCGCGCCCATCACCCAATTGACCAGCCCATTGCCCGAACTGATGACCCGCATAAGCCATGGCTAACGGTTCAAAATCTGCTGGCAGGTATTGACCACCGAGTATCTCAACCCAGCGTGCCATTAAGTCTTCATCGTCTGCCCAGCCCAATTGCTGTGCCACCTGCATATTGAAGTGACCAATCCGTGGATTGTCTAGTGGCGTAGGAGGCTGTTTATGATAAAGACGTGTGTCTAGATTGACGTAGGTGTTTTGATAGCGCATGCAAGGCTTTCCCATCGAATGATATAATCGAATTATAAATTAAGTGACTTATTTGAGTGACTTGCTTACTATAGCATAGCCTTACCATTGCAGCGTTTCACTCTGTCCATCTCTTGTAATCTGCGCCTCTCAAGACTGTCTAATGAATCCTGTTGGATTTTATAAACCTCATAAATAAGTGCTATGAATAAACGTTAGATAAAAAAATCCCTCTATCTATTACAGATAAAGGGAAGGAAAAAAGTCAAAATAGAAAAGTCAGATTACTGTTAACGTTTAAGCCGCTTTGGCGTTATGACCAATAGAGCGAAATGCCGTCTTTAAATTGCTATTATGCTCAAGGATTTTTTGTTCAATCTTGGCATAGTCATTTTTCAGTATATCTTCAGCTTCATGCAAGCGATCTGCAAACTCTGTCTTTTTCATCTCAATAGTCTTGGCTTTTAGTGCCTGCCATTCTTCTACTGTCTGGGTGAACGCATCAAATTCAAACTTAATACGATCTTGGAAGCTCTTCATTGCATGAGGTAGATCAATGCCGCCAACGGTTGCTGTATCAATTTTTTGTTGTGCTGCCTTAAACTGCATTTGCACTTCAGCATGCTTGATGGTCGTGTCATCTACTGTACGTAGATCTGTTGTCAGACCCAGCTTCGATAAACCTACAATCAACCATTTGGTTGGATCATACTGCCACCATTTCACGCCATTACGATAATCGTATTGGAAGAAGTGATGATAGTTATGATAACCCTCACCCCATGTAAATATGGCCAAGAAGAAGTTATCACGGGCTGTATTAGTATCCGTATAAGGACGGCTACCAAACATGTGGCATAACGAGTTGATAAAGAACGTAAAGTGATGCGTCAATACTAAGCGTAGCAAACCAGCTATAACCAGCGTACCCCAGACATCACCCAATAACCAACCAATAGCAGCGACCATACCAACGTTCAAGGCAACGACCCATAGACCGTAGTATTTATGCTGAATCTGTAACGTTCTGTCTTTGGTCAAGTCAGGAATGTTTTTATAGTCAAACTTGCCGCTAGGGTAGTTGCGTAGCATCCAACCAATATGGCTGAACCAAAAACCGCGTTTTGCTGAATATGGATCATCCAAACGATCGTCTACATGGCGATGGTGAGTACGATGGCCAGACACCCAGTCAAACGCAGAGCCTTGCACCGCTAGGGTTGAGCCAAGCAACAAGAAGTTTTTGACAATTGGATGCGCTTTATAAGCACGATGCGCCAATAGACGATGGTAACCGGTTGTGATGCTCATGCCCGTCCATACCATAAAGGCACCAAATACGCCCCAAACAGGCGCGCTCAGGTCATGCGTAAATAAATACCATGGCGTAATAATGGCGGCAGCAATTGGTGTAGCTACCAAGATAGTCGCTGGAATCCAGTTGATCGGCGCTTTTGTGAACTCAAACTCACGCATATCAATGCTTTGCTCTTCTGTAGAAACGTCAGTTTGTGCAGAATCTGTCGCATAGTTGCGTTTTGCTACAGGTTGCTCATCAAAAGCAGCTTGCGCCTTTTTTTCGTCAAAACGAGTTTTAAAACGCGTTACTTGAGTGCTGGCAGTTTTTACAAGCGTGTCGCCAGATTTGATAGCGAAACGTAAGCCTTTAAGCGGTAAGCCAAGTGCTTTTTTTGCAATCATATAATATCCCTAACGGTATTAATTTAAGACACCATAGTACCTTAAAAACCAAGTAAAGTGAACACTTATACACTATAAAAATATTGCTAAATAACAATAACTTGTATCGATTATGGTATTCATTGCTGTAAATAACCGGTGACTTATCAGGCATAGCGTAAAAGTGTAAGTAGCACGACAGATATGTAGGGGGTGTGAGGTTTTTTCAAGAGGGGTGTCGGACCGTTAGTGTACCAATAGGTGGGTCGGAAAATCCGTAATAATCACATCAACCTGCCACATTATTAGTGATTTAATGGTATCGATGTCGTTGACCGTCCACGCACTAACAGGTAAACCATAACGATGGCTGTTTTTAATGACGGACTGGGTTAGGAGCGGGTAGTGGATACCCAGTCGACTACAGCCCAGTTGCAATGCGGTATTGGGCGCCGTTGCCAAGGCGTCAGGTGTGCGAATAAGCAAGCCGCGTGGGGTATGCATCAATAGCGGATGACGTTGCAAGCGAGTATGCAGCTCGACATCAAAGCTAGTAAGGACAATAGGTAAGCTGGCAAGTGGCGTGTCAATGAGGTTGCGTGCTAGTGCGTTAAACAACTGCCTATAATTGGTACGCTCATGGGTTTTTATCTCAAGCTCTATATAGCGAAAATTGGTCAGTACATCATAAGCGCACGCTAAAGTCATGACTGGATATCCATACTGCCGATAGCGTTTAATCTCAGCGAGCGTTAACTGGTCGATATGCGATTGCTGACCACACATGCGTTCTAAGTTATCGTCATGGAACACAACCAGTTGTCCATCAGCACTTAGCTGAACATCAAACTCAACCCCCGCTAAACCCCGTGCTTGTAAATGCTGTGCATGCTCAAAACCTGCCAAGGTGTTTTCGACTGCTTCACCGCGTGCACCGCGATGACCGAGCAAAAGCGTGTTGTTAAGATTTATCATAATGAGGAACTGTCGGCTATTTTTACGAGTAATGATATAGCGTCCAACCAACAGAATCTAACGAAATTTGCAAAATAGTTTTTGCTCAGGCGTTGCCTTAGAGAGTAGCAATATAAAAAATAAGTATGTGTCTAATAGATACTGCAAAGAAGGTTTTTAATCATCTTTGCTACTGCTTAATTATCATCAAAATTCTGTATTGATTATATAAGTATGTATTTGTTATGTTTTTGCAACCAAACGCGGCTTTTGGGTACAATGTTGGACATTATTTGTACAGTAGGGAGTTACACTAATGACCATCCTATTCAAACACCGTATAATAATCTGATTTTCAAATCTATCGCGGCAAATGTTGCGATCTGAATGTCAAATACCGTCCATCGCAGGCGGTAAGCATTAGTAAATTGGGAGTAAATTGAGTATGAGCGTAGCAAAAAGCAAGTGGATCAAATGGCAGCACGTTGCGGGTATTAGTCTGATATGTGGTTTGGCCGTGACAGGTTGTGATCGCTCAGATAAGGACGATAGCGCTGAAACGACAGCAGCAACGGCAGATCAACCAGTGACTGACGATAACGTAATCGCTCCTGCCGTCAGTTGTGATGATCCGCTGGTACAAGACCGCTTGAAATCCACGCTGAAAAATACGCTCAATCAGCAAGCCCAAACGTTGGCTGCCAATTATGCCAATGAGGCAGAAATCAGTCTAAACGGTGGTGTTGTCACTGACAAAATCAATGGCATTATTATCGATGTGCAAAATGCTGCAATCTTACAAGAAGCCAATAACAATGGTATGACGACTTGTCAGGCAAGCGTTAGTATGACTTTGCCAAGCGAAGATTTATATCAAGCAAGTCAAGTACAAGCAGCTGGTAACCAACCAAGCTTGCAGTCTCGATTAGCGCAAAACAATATTCGTATCAATAATAATATGCTCGTTGACGACGCTTTTACGTATGTCGTCGGTACTCAAGGTGGTCAAGTTCGTACCCGTATTGCTGGACAACCGGCACTACTGACTGTCGTGGCAGATGTGATGGCAGGCTCGGTGTTTAAGTCAGCGGTGGATGAGCAGCGCGCCAAACGTGCCGCTCAACAGGCTGAAAGTCGCCGTGACGCTGCACAGAACAATAACAACGATCAATCAGCGCCAACCCGTCAGCCAAGAGTAGTGACGCCAACCGCCCCTGTTCGTCCAGTAGAGCCTGCTACGCCGCCGACCATTAATAATCCAAGCAGTAGCCAAAGCAACAGTCAGAGTAGCGCTACAGAAAACAACCAAGCCGCCGCGGCAAGTGCTGACGCCAAAAAGCCGGCAACACAAACAACGCCAAAGTTAGTGCCTAATGATGACAGCATTGATATGGTCATCGTCGAAGATGATAGCGCTACATATTAAGTCATCAAGACGAAGCAGTTGCTAATAGCATCTTAAAAAAGCCCGCAACTTTTACGCTGCGGGCTTTTCTGTATGAGCTATTGGCTTATCGATAGGGTGGCATATAGCCTCATATCGCTGTGCTGTGCTATGAGTGATTATTTATCATTGGTGAAATTTTGCAAGATTTGACTGTCCCACAGCACTTCAGAGACTTGGGCAGGATCGGTGCAAAAACGCGCCGCGACGAATAACCAATCAGACAATCGATTTATAAAGCTAATCGCAGTACCGCGAATGGCTGGTGGACGTTGTTGCTGTAAGAGTACCGCTTGGCGCTCAGCACGGCGACAAACGGTACGCGCTATATGCAGCTGACTGACTAATAGTGAGCCTGTCGGTAGAATAAAGTCCTTTAACGGTGGTAAGGTCGTGTTCATCGCGTCAATCTGTTGCTCCAACCATTCGATATGAGTGGCATTGACACCTTCATATTCTGGCATGGCCAACTCGCCACCGATATTAAATAATAAATGCTGAATAATGACTAAGGCTTGAGCAAAGTCTAATTCTTTTTGCTGCTGTAAGCGTTCAGGCAACTGCTGTTGGTTTGCGTTTTCATCATTATGGGCAGCTTGTGCCAAGTGCGCGCGTACCAGACCGATGTGTGAGTTGAGCTCATCGATATCACCCATCACGCTAAATAGGTTGTCGGCTTTACTCACGCGGCTGCCATCTGCCATACCGGTACTACCATCATCTCCGGTGCGTGTATATATTTTGCTTAATCGATTGCCCATTATTATTCCTTATTTTTTAAACAGTTATTTATAGTTGAATTTCATGTCTTTGTATCACTCAGTGTTATCATCAAGTATTGATGTCTAAGGCGACCATTGTAGTATTTTATGGCTATTTTCGCTAAGATACCTGTTTTTAAGACAAAACAACCATAAAATAGTGAGTTGGCCGTTACGCTAAAGACGTCTAATAAACTATTTTTATACATTTTATCAAGTACATTTCTATCAAAAGGCTACTTCATTATGACCACACCTCTTGCCAAAGCCAGACTTGGTCTTACAAATTATGACTCATTAACTGCTAGTAAGCAGTATTTTGAACCGCTTGATGCAGGGAAAGTGGGCATGTATGTGTGTGGAATGACGATATATGATTATTGTCATATTGGTCATGCGCGAATTATGGTCGCTTATGATGTCATTTCGCGTTGGTTACGCCAATTGGGCTATGAAGTGAATTATGTACGTAATATCACTGACATTGATGACAAGATTATTAATCGTGCCGCAGAGAATAATGAACCTATTAATGAGTTGACCGAGCGTTTTATCACAGCTATGCATGATGATGAGCTGGCATTAGGGTGCATACCTCCTAATCAAGAGCCTCGTGCTACTGACTATATTGATGAGATGCAGGATATTATTGAAACGCTAGTCGCGGGTAGCTATGCGTATGCTGGTAATAAGGGCGATGTCTATTACGCGGTCGATAGCTTTGCTGGTTATGGTAAATTATCTAAGCGCAATTTAGATGAAATGCAGGCAGGCTCGCGAGTAGAAGTTGAAAATGATAAGCGCAATCCGTTTGATTTTGTCTTATGGAAAGCGGCAAAACCTGGTGAGCCCCAGTGGGCGTCACCGTGGGGCCAAGGACGTCCAGGTTGGCATATTGAATGCTCGGCGATGTCGACCAAATGCCTAGGCAATACCTTTGATATCCATGGCGGTGGTCATGACCTACAGTTTCCACACCATGAAAACGAGATTGCGCAATCTGAGGCCAGTACTGGCTGCAAATACGCGCGCAATTGGATGCATGTCGGCTTTATCAATGTCGATGGTGAAAAGATGTCTAAGTCTTTGGGTAATTTCTTCACTATTCGCGATGTGATGGCAAAATACCATTCTGAAACCGTGCGTTATTTTCTGTTATCCAGTCATTATCGCAGTCAAGTAAACTTTTCAGATGTAGCCTTAGATGAAGCACATAATAGCCTAAGTAGATTATATAATACCCTAAAGATTGCTGAACAGCAAAAGGGACAAACTTTAGAAATTAACGAACATCTAATTAATGATGCTTATTCAAGTGATGCTGGATATTTTTTCATTCAGGCAATGAATGATGATTTTAATACTTCAGCGGCTACTAGTGTGCTATTTGGGCTGGCACGTGATATTAATAAAGCTATTAAGTCAGAGGAAGTGGACAAGGCGTGGCAATGGGCGCAGCAGCTCAAAGCCTTGGCACAGGTATTGAATATACTGCAGCAACCAGTGTCACAGTTCTTACAAGCAGTCGCCGGTGATCAAGCAGATGACGGATTAACTGATGCGGTTATTGATGGTCTAATCATTGAGCGAGCAGAGGCTAAAGCCAATAAAGATTTTACGCGTGCCGATGAGGTGCGTGAGCAATTAAAAGCGGCAGGCATTGAGCTTGAAGACAGCCGTGCTGGTACGACTTGGCGCCGTGCCTAATGCTGTGCTTAATAGTGCTTTGCTCAATATAGATGCTATCAACCATAAAATACGTCAACTAGGGCGTGTCCTCAATTCAACCGATAGCGCTCTAAATGGGCTAAAAGTGGTTAGATCTTGCCAAACGTCGTCAATTAGCTAGGTCATATCTCGATATTATCTGCGCTATTTTCCTTGTTTGACTGCAATTTACCTCACTTTTATCCTCATTTTTAAAATGAGGACACGCCCTAATAAATTAAGTCAGCATTGCGCTGGCTTTTTTTTGTAGACTGCATTAGGTTAGAAACACACTGAGGCCAAGATTTCTCTTATGCAAAATTTCCTTCATTCTCTAGACACTACACACGTTAACCACGTCAATGATAAACCTAACACTATTTACGATGTTGGTGGCAGTGCTGTGCGCCATCATAGTAGACTGACACTTTTACTCAGCATGCTGGTCATGGTATGTAGTGTGTTTTATCTTCCTGCGACGGCGGCTACCAACCACGATACGGCCGTCGAAAATCAAAACGATGCACAAAATACTGTGCTTTCGAAGCCAGAAAACTTGGCGGATTACACGACACAGAAAATTGAACAGTTGAAAAAAGAAGGCATTAGTGTCTCGGAGATTGCAGATGAAGTTGTCAATCCTTTAGACAAGGATGCAGTGCAGCAAGCAGGCGTAATGCAAGGAGATACGGGTCTCACTGGTGATTATAACGAAAGCTATTATTCTTTAAACAAACTAAATGCAGGCTTGCCACCGCTCGCTGAGCCACCGAATTTATCCACGCCGCTTGCCACCTTAGAGTTTTTTCAGTCAGCCGTCATGAAGCAGCAGTATGATTTGGCTGCTTATGCGCTCAATATGAATTTGATTGATGGTAAGTTGCAGCGTAGTCGGGCGATAGATCTGGCCAAACAACTTGATTTTTTGTTGATTGAAAAAAAGCTCTATGTTTTTGATGAATTGCCAGATCGTCCTGACGGTTTGATTGAGCCACCGCTTGGTAGCACGAACAGTATTCAAGGCATTCCTAGACGCTCTATTCAGCTTGGTTACATTGATTATCGTGAGCGCCGTGTACCCATACATTTAGAGCGTGTGCGCATTGATGATAGTGCGCCTTTTTGGATATTTTCTGCCCAAACGGTTGGTAATATCGATAACCTCTATGAGCAATATCATCCTGCAAAATTCGAGCGTTATTTACCGGCGTGGACAAAATTACAGTTATTTAGTATCGCCATCTGGGAGTTTTTAGCATTACTTATCTTCTTCTCTTTTACCATGGGCGTAGGCTGGTTACTCAGTAAAAGTGCTGGCAAGCTTCTCAATTGGTATGTCAAAGATAAAGCCGGCAATCGGCTGAGTACGGTTCACCACAATAGCGTGGAAGATTTGGTCAATAAGCTGACAGTACCGCTAACCTTTACCATCAGCTTCTCATCGGTATTTACCTTGGTATCGGGCGGCTTTCCTTACTTGGATGCAGTCGCTTCCTCGACACGTCCGATTATTTGGATTGGATTGGTCTTTAGCGCCATGTGGCTCGGTATACGTGTTATCAACTTTTTTGCCAACCGCTATCAAGATATGCAGATTGAAAACCTAGGAGAGGAGCAGTTTGACAAAGTGCGCCGTCGTCGCACTTATGTCTCGATATTTCGCCGCGTCTTCGTATTTGTCATGGTGTTGGGCAGTATTTGGATAGGTCTGAGTGAGTTTGCCAACATGGAAGGCTTTGGTAAAACCTTACTGACTTCGGCTGGCATTGCTGGCGTGGTCATTGGTATCGCCGCTCAACCAATACTGGGTAACATCATTGCTGGAGTACAGGTAGCAGTGACCCAGCCCGTACGAATTGGCGATAGTGTGATAATGGATGGCAATTTTAGTACCGTTGAAGACCTGCGTTACACTTATGCGGTACTAAAAACATGGGACGAACGTCGATTAATCGTGCCGATGCGCGAATTGATCACCGAAATGGTAGAGAACTGGTCGCATACAGAAGTGCATCAGACCTGTCCTGTGTTCTTATATATCGATTACGGCGCAGATATTGATGCCATTCGCCAGCAGTTTATTTCGGTGGTGAAAGACAATAAGCTTTGGGACAACAAGACTGAGCCTGAAATATTTGTCGTTGAGGTGACTGAAAAGACCATTCAACTGCGCGGCGCTGTTTCAGCGATAGGCCCTGTAGAAGCATGGACACTGGCCTGTGAGATACGTGAGCAGATGCTTGATTATTTGTACCGTGAACAAAAGCACTATTTACCAGCTGAGCACCTTGTATTGAGACAAAAGTAGTCAATGTCTATTGGTTTGACGCTTAAAAAAATTGAATGTACAGCGTCACTATCGATAGACAGCTGTGAGTAAAACCCACTGACAAATATAACATGCGATTTGCTTGCTTATTTGTTATAATATGGCGTTATTTTTAAGGGATAACTGAGCGATTAAAGATAAGGCTGCGCAGTATTTGCGTTTTCTTACCACTGATAAATCAATAGCAGTTTTCTAGTGTCTTTATTTGATGACAAATAATGTTTGATTATAAATAACGACTGGTACATTGCTTATTATCTAAAGCTCTATGATTCAAAGCCTTTAACAAATAAGGGTTGAACGTCGTAAAGTCATAATGGTGATCTTGATTGATTGTCTTAATGCGAAAATCCCACCCATCAAAATAACCACCACTAGGGGTCTGTATGTTACGAATTGTCGATGAAGCCTTCACCTTTGATGACGTTTTATTGTTACCAGCCTACTCTGAAATCTTGCCAAAATCTGCCGATCTGTCCACACGTTTGACCAAAAGTATCACACTGAATCTGCCGCTAATCTCGGCTGCTATGGATACCGTCACCGAATCTGAAATGGCTATCACCATGGCACAGCTGGGTGGTTTGGGTATCTTGCATAAGAGCATGGATATCGATAAGCAGGCCACCCAAGTACGCCGCGTCAAAAAATTCGAAGCAGGAACGGTAGTCGATCCTATCACTGTGCATCCTGAAATGACGATTGGTGAATTATTAAGATTGACCCAAAGCAACAATATCTCAGGTGTGCCTGTGGTAGAGAAGGGCACGGATAAAGTCGTCGGTATCGTCACACATCGTGACTGGCGTTTTGAGACCAATCTGTCATTACCAGTTAGCCATATTATGACGCCAAAAGAGCAGCTAGTCACCGTGCAAGAAGGTGAGAGCAATGAAAATATCAAAAAATTGCTGCATGAGCACCGTATCGAAAAAGTGATCGTGATTGATGAAGACTTTCGTCTGCGCGGTCTGATTACGGTCAATGACTTTGCCAAAGCTGAAAACAACCCAAATGCTTGTAAAGATGAGCAAGGCCGCTTACGTGTCGGCGCTGCTGTCGGTACGGGTGCAGATACGCAAGCGCGCGTTGAAGCATTGATTGCAGCTGATGTCGATATTATCGTGGTCGATACGGCACATGGTCATTCAAAGGGCGTGATCGAAAAAGTCTCTTGGATCAAGAAAAATTTCCCTCATGTGCAAGTTATCGGTGGCAACATCGCTACCGGTGATGCAGCTTTAGCGTTACGTGATGCGGGCGCTGATGCGGTAAAAGTTGGTATCGGTCCTGGCTCTATCTGTACCACACGTATTATCGCAGGTATTGGTGTACCACAAATCTCAGCCATTGATAATGTGGCCAGCGCCCTGAAAGACAGTATCCCATTGATTGCTGATGGTGGTATTCGCTTCTCAGGTGACATGGCAAAAGCCATCGCAGCTGGTGCTTCTTGTATCATGGTCGGCTCATTAATGGCTGGTACTGAAGAAGCACCAGGCGAAGTTGAGCTGTTCCAAGGTCGTTATTATAAAGCGTATCGCGGTATGGGTAGCTTAGGTGCGATGTCAGGTCAGAATGGCTCATCAGATCGTTATTTCCAAGATGCCAAAGATGGCGTAGAAAAACTGGTTCCAGAAGGCATCGAAGGTCGTGTTCCTTATAAAGGACCAGTAGCAGGTATCGTGAATCAATTGGTAGGCGGTTTACGTTCATCAATGGGCTATACTGGCTGTGCAACTATCGAAGATATGCGTACCAAACCACAGTTCATTAAGGTGACGTCTGCGGGCATGAAAGAGTCGCATGTGCATGATGTGCAAATCACCAAAGAAGCACCGAACTATCGAGTGGATTAATTAAAACGCTTTAGTCCTAATAACTTCTTAACCCTAATAACTTTTTAGTCCTAAGAACGTCGATAGTCACTGACAGACAGTATGACAGTGACATCAGGATACAAACAGTCAACAATGCCTCGTCATTGTTGGCTGTTTTTTTTGTAAAATACACCAATAGATTATAATAACTATTGCCTTGCCTGCGCGTACGTCTGGCGTTTCATTTTTAGAATTGAGGAACATTTGTAATGAGCTACTTTGGCACTGATGGTATTCGTGGAAAATTTGGTGAGTTACCGATCACCCCTGATTTTATTCTAAAGTTAGGTTATGTGACTGGACTGGTGCTCATAGAAAACAATGACAATCCTAGCCGTAAGCCGAGCGTGGTCATTGGTAAAGATACTCGTCTCTCAGGCTATGTGATCGAAGGGGCGCTACAGGCCGGTTTTAATGCAGCAGGGGTCGATGTAAACATGCTTGGCCCATTACCAACGCCAGCTATCGCTCACTTAACTCGCAGCTTTCATGCAGATGCAGGCGTCGTTATCTCAGCATCTCATAATCCATACTATGACAACGGCATTAAGTTTTTTTCAGCTGACGGTAAAAAGCTGACCGATGAGATGCAAACGGCGATTAATGACAAATTAAAAGCCATTATGAGCGACTCTAATGGCAGCGATGTGCTCATGCCTATTCTTGATCCAGCACAATTGGGTAAAAATAACCGAATTAATGATGCTAAAGGTCGCTATATTGAATTCTGTAAAGGCAGCTTCCCTTATCAGTACGACTTAGCTCACTTAACAATCGTTGTCGATTGTGCCAATGGCGCAGGCTATAGCGTTGCTCCAAGAGTCATGCGTGAGCTCGGTGCCAACGTGATTGCTATCAATAATACGCCAGACGGTATCAATATCAATGCTGACTGCGGCTCGACCCATCCAGAGAGCTTGCAAAAAGCCGTACTTGAGCACGAAGCGGATGTCGGTATTGCCTTAGATGGTGACGGTGATCGTATCGTGATGGTCGATGAGATGGGTAAACTGGTCGATGGCGATGGCATTTTATACGTGCTTGCCACCCAAGGCAAAACGCCTGCGGTAGGAGTGGTTGGTACGCTCATGACTAACATGGGTCTAGAGTTGGCATTGAAAGAGGCAGGTATTGCCTTTACTCGTGCAAAAGTAGGCGATCGTTATGTCATGCAAGAGCTTGCCGCTCACGACTGGATACTAGGTGGTGAACCATCTGGGCATATATTATGCTTAGACAAGAGCCGTACGGGCGATGCGATCATTGCAAGCTTACAAGTATTGGCCGTTATGCAAGCGCAAAATAAAGCTCTAAGTGACCTTACAGAGGGCTTTGAAGTACTGCCACAGAAGCTGGTCAATGTACGCTTATCTACCATGCAAGATCCTTTTGAGCATAAAGAGTTAGTCACCGCTTTTGATAAAGCACGTGCTACTCTAGAGGGTCGTGGTCGTCTTTTGATTCGTCAGTCGGGCACTGAGCCGATGATTCGAGTGATGGTCGAGTCAGATGATGAGATAGAGTGTGATGTGATGGCCAATGATTTGGCTGAGCAGATTAAGGCAGTATTGGGCTAGGGCGCGTCTTCAATTCACTCGATAGTCATCTGAATGGGCTAAAAATGGCTAAATCTTGCCAAACATCGTCAAATAGCTGGTTAATATCCCGATATTATCTGCGCTATTTTTCTTGTTTGACCTGAGACTGCCAAGGCACACAGGG
>NZ_AHVZ01000019.1:0-86336 GCF_000247495.1 Psychrobacter sp. PAMC 21119
TCAAATAGTATCAGCCCCAAGTATACAAGCAGGGGCAGAGCTATTTTTTGCTAATACATGGCGAAATTGTCTAACCTAGAATGAATAGGCGTCAAAAATTTCACTGCGTATTGTCTAAAAAATAGCCACTGCCAGTACCACATTTGAATGTTCAACAGACCCTACTATAAAAACGAAGTGTGCCAAGGATAATTAAATGAACGATTTATTGCATTCCCCTACACGGCGACAATTGCTTTCAATGATAGGTAAGACTGCTGGCGCGACTGCCATGTATCAGGCGATGACCACATTGGGGTTTGCATCCGAGTCGAGTTTTAAGCAAGAAATAGATCTCAAGGGTGCTCCTGCTGGCGCAAGAATCGTTATTTTGGGAGCAGGGTTGAGCGGGCTTACAGCAGCTTACGAGTTACGTAAAGCGGGCTATAAAATCACTGTGCTTGAATACCAAAATCGCGGTGGTGGGCGCAGTTGGACGCTAAATAGTGGCGATAAATATACTGAGCTTGGCGGTGAGGAGGTGACTTGCGACTTTGAAAAAGGCAATTACTTTAATGGTGGACCGTGGCGATTGCCCGTACATCACTATGCGGTATTTCATTATTGCAAAAAATTTAATGTCGCATTGCAGCCCTTTATCCAAACCAATGATCGTGCTTATCTACATCGTACTAACCATTTTAATGGTGCACCGCAGCGCTTAGGCGAAGTACAAAGCGATATCCGTGGCTACGTGTCAGAGTTATTATCTAAAGCAGTCAATAAAGGTAGCTTAGATGATACAGTCACCAAAGAAGATAAAGAAAAGTTACTAGAAGGTTTGAAAGGTTGGGGCGTTCTTGATAATAGCTATCGCTACATCAAAAGCCATGAAACCAGCAAAAATCGTGGCTATAGTGTCTATCCGGGTGGCGGTCTGATGCCTGACGCCAAGCCATCTACTCCTATCCCAATGAAAAAATTATTAGACTCAGGGATGTGGTCTGATCTCTATGCTAATTACACCGTTTACGTGCATCAACCAGCAATGTTTCAACCTGTCGGAGGTATGGGCAAAATAGGCGATGCTTTCACACGTGAATGCCGCGATATGATCAAGTTTAATGCCAAAGTCACCAAAATCAATCAAGATGAGACAGGGGTAACCGTTGATTATATTGATAGCACCAATTCTGCAAGCAATAACCCAGAGGGTAGTGTCAAAAGCGTTCGTGCCGATTGGTGTATCTGCACTATTCCGCTGTCAGTATTGACCCAAATCGACATCAATGTCTCAGAACCAATGAAGCAAGCGATGGCAGCCGTCCCTTATGACAGCTCTTACAAAGTTGGTTTGGAGTTTAAACGGCGGTTTTGGGAGGAAGATGAATGGATCTATGGCGGCATCACTTATACGGATCTGCCTATTACCCAGATCTCTTATCCGTCACAGGACCTATTCACCCAAGGCTCTGGCGTGCTATTAGGTGCTTATGGCTTTGGAGAAACCTCTTATAAGTTCAATTCCTTAACACCAAAAGAGCGCATCAAAGCGGCATTAGAATACGGCAAGCGTATCCATCCGCAATATTCCAAAGAGTTTCGTTCAGGTACGTCAGTCGCTTGGCATCGTATCCCGTGGTCGCTTGGTTGTTATGGTATTTGGAGTGAATCGAGCCGTGAGCAATACTACGATACGCTTTGCAGCATTGATCATCGGATTGTACTAGCAGGCGAGCATTGCTCACACATTCCGGCTTGGCAAGAAGGGGCCATATTATCGGGGATGGACGCGGCCAAACGCTTACACCAAAAGGCCAAAAAACTTGGCTAGTAGGCTTATTTTGCCCAGCCCAGCCCAGCCCAGCCCAGTAACGATCGTATAGTAACAGCTATATAGTAACGATTATAAAGGTGATCATAAACATGATAAAACCACGCTCTTTTAACGGTCTTAAACCGTTTATTTCATATAAGACAGTCATATTATTAACGTTGGTAGGCACATTTACCGTGTCAGGCTGTAGTCAATATAGTAACGATAATGCGGTCACTATTGCCAGTCAACAATCCAGCCCCATGATATTTGACGATCAAGCCAGCCGCAATAATGGGGCGTGGGGCGCGGTTTATATGTCCAAAGAAGCGCTGACCAGACCCTCCACGAATATCGTTGATGTCAATTTGATACCGAAAATAAGCGAAGATGCTGGCTTGCAGAAATGGCTCACCAAATTTGAAGGCAGCTCACAAGGTAAAAGCGGTTTTTTTTCTACTGATGGTAAAAAGCTTTATGAGGATTCTTGTGCAGGTTGCCATATGCAAAAAGGCGAGGGCGCACAAGGAGCAGGCTACTATCCACCGCTAGCGGATAATACTAAGATGGAGTCAAAGTATTATATTATTAGCGTTGTCATGAATGGTCTACGTGGTATGCCATCATTCCACAGCATGATGACCGATCAGCAAATAGCTGCCGTTACCCAGTATGTGCATAGCGATTTGAACAACTATACGGACACGGTGACCACTGCTAATGTCACGCAGCTGCGCCATGACTTTCCACCCGGCGCTGATCCCAGTGAATAGCGCATGACTCATTTTCTAACATCCTAAATTTCTCATTGTCGTTTAAACTTTTTTTAATTCAAGCAGCTTAACGCCTTCTTAACAAGGTACTTGTTACTTTAATGAATTGGGTCTTCACTCATTCTGTTGAGAAGGATTTGTATGTCAATATCTCAAGCGCTTAGTGCTAGCTTTACCAAAGTTCATGATAGAAAATATGCTATGAGCAAACGCTATCATTTTGAGCTGAATGTTAATGTACTTATCGTCATTACTGCACTATATTTAGTCACTACCGCTAATATTAGTTTTTTTGCGCAAGTCCTAAATATCTACCCACTTGATACAAATGCGGGGTTCATTCTTTCACTGGTGGGCTTGTTGTTTGGTTTGCTGTGGCTAATACTTCAGCTGCTTTGTTATCGTTCAACGGCAAAAGCAGTGTTGATTACCATGGTGCTAGTGGCAGCGGTTTGTGGTTATTTTACCGATGCTTACGGCACGATTTTTGATCGTAATATGCTTATCAATAGCCTACAAACCGATCAAGCTGAGGCTATGGATCTAATGGCACCAAGCTTTGCGATTAGAGTGGTATTATTAGGCATCATTCCAGCATTTATTATTAGCGAAATTCGTCTAAAGCGCCTCTCTTGGCAACGCGCAATACTTCAAAAGACCGCAACCTTAGTTGCCTCTATTGCTCTGATTGCGCTTTGCCTGATACCTTTTGGCGATCAGTACGCCAGCTTTTTTCGTCAGCATAAAGAGGTCCGTTATTATAGCAACCCAATCACGCCCATTTATTCTGTCGTAAAACTAGGAACGGATTATATAGCTGAACGGCAACGCCCTGATACGCTGATACTTCATGCAGCAGATGCCAAGCGTAGCGCAGCTGTGAATAGCACTGCAAAACCTAAGCTGATGGTCTTTGTGGTCGGAGAAACTGTGCGTGCTGACCACATTGGCTTGAACGGCTATACACGCAACACTACGCCATTGCTCGCCAAGCAAGCGGATATCTATAGCTTTAAGAATGTAACGGCCTGTGGTACCTCTACCGCTTATTCAGTGCCTTGTATGTTCAGCTATGCAAACCAAAGTGACTACGATGTAGATACCGCTGCCTACAATGAAAATGTGTTGGATACGCTAAACAAACAAGGCGTCAAGGTTATTTGGCGAGACAATAACTCTAGCTCTAAAGGCGTGGCAGATCGAGTGGTGTTTGAGGATTACAAAACGCCGGATAAGAACCCCAATTGTGATAGCGAATGCCGAGATATTGGCATGTTGGATGGCTTCGATAAAATGGTTAAGTCGGACTCTAGCCAAAAAGACACTTTGGTTATACTGCATCAAATGGGCAATCATGGCCCCGCTTATTACAAACGTTATCCTAAAACCTTTGAAAAATTTCAGCCAGTTTGTATGACCAATGAGCTGTCCAAATGTGATGCACAGTCGGTCATCAACGGTTACGACAATGCGATTGGCTATACTGATTATTTCTTAAATAATGTTATTGAAACATTGAAGCCTTATCAACAAGACTATGAGGTGGTGATGGTATATATTAGCGATCATGGAGAAAGTCTGGGTGAGAACAATATCTACTTACATGGACTGCCGTACAGCATTGCGCCGAATGCGCAAAAGCAAGTGCCGTTGATTGTTTGGTCGCCTGCGAGTAACCGTATCAGTAGCGAGAGTCTCACGAGTATGAGCACTCAGCCAGTATCACATGACTTTATCACGCCAACTTTACTAAGCTTTTTTGATATCACCACCGACGAGGTAGCCTCAGCGCCTACTTTTTTTAAGGTCGCCAATTAAACGCTTATTTATGATAGATAAGCGTTTTTAGGCAGTCATATTTAGGCAATCATCTTTAGGTAGTCAGAGCCATGTACAAGATACTTATTATTGAAGACAATCCCGATATCGTCGCCAATATCTATGCGTTTTTTGAGCCAAAAGGTTTTGAGCTCGACAACGCTCACAATGGTTATAGTGGTTTGACTTTGGCATCAACCAATCGTTATGACGTTATATTATTGGACGTGATGCTCCCTGGTATGGATGGCACTCAGTTGTGCAAGAAGCTCAGAGAAGAGTTGCATGATAAGACGCCGGTATTGATGCTGACGGCTCGCGATACGATCTTGGATAAAGTTGCAGGATTTGATAGTGGTGCTGATGATTATCTGGTCAAACCCTTCTCATTGGTAGAGCTCGAAGCCCGTATTAAAGCGCTCATACGCCGCCATCAAGATGAGCATTTTCGGCATAGTATAGAGGTCGGTAAACTGTCTCTAAATACAAATGAGCACACTATTCAGCGCGAGGGTATCTTTTTAAAACTGACTCCAACTGGGTTCAAGATACTTGCCACGCTGATGAACGCCGCTCCTCGAGTGGTCAGCAAAACGGAGCTTGAGGAAAAAGTTTGGGGACGAGATATCCCAAGTAGTGATGCTTTGCGCACTCACCTTCATAGCGTAAGGGCACAGATCGATAAACCATTTGCTCAACCGATGATAATGACCATACCAGGCGTTGGCTATCAGATCGTCGACCCTGATAATTTGTCGTAGTTTGTTTCGCAGATTATTTTTTTAGTACCTCGTGAGCCATTTAATGGTCAATAACGATAAACTGGTTGGGGAGATTTATACCCCTGATCACCTATATTTATTTTCTGCTACTATCAAGTAAGCCCATGCCATGTTTAATATAGATTCTATAGCCAATAAGTTTCGTGTGTCCTACCTCTTATTTGCCTTGTTACTGTGCGCCACCTTTGTCAGTATTTTTTTGTATGCCGAAATGCGAATAGAGCAGGATTTGGTTAAAGCTCGTCTGTTGCAGCAGCTAGAGCTCAGTCAGAAAGAGTACGGTGAGCAGACGGTTTATACGGCAGAACCAGGGATTAAAATTTATCGTTATGATAGTGCACCTGAGAATTTAAAAGCCATAGCGACTGAAACGGTACAAGAGATTTCTGTCACTGTTGATACGGGCGCAGACAAAACGAACACTGAACTGCATTTCTTTCACTATCACCGCGACCAACAAAATTACATTTTGACCTACCTAGAAAACACCGATATGGTGATGGAAAATTATCCTGTTTTAGCAATCTTTGAGCATTTAGAGGACATATTTGCGGCTGCCTTAAAAGCTGCTGTCATTTTAAGTTTATTGATTGCTATTGTCTTTTCTCAATTGTCTTCCAAGCAAATCATCAAGCCTTTACTGGCTCTAAAGCGGGCAGTGGAAACAGACCATCGTAACTTGACAGAGTTGACCCATTTGCCGTCGGAAGTCGGAGTGTTGGCTCGAGCGATTGATGAAAAAAACCATAAACTGGAGCAGTATCTAAAACGCGAGCAGCTGTTTACAGGTGATGTCAGCCACGAGCTACGCACACCATTGACAATCATTATGGGCGCGTCTGAAGTGTTGGCCTCACAGTTAGAACATGACAGCCGCTTGAGTGAATTTACCAATCGTATCAGCAATACAGCCAAAGAGACCTCTGAAATTATCACGGCTTTATTATTGCTTTCGCGTGCGCCTGAAAAATTGGATGCGCCGCTAACATCCATTAATAGCATTGCAGTCAATGAAATTGAACGTTTGAAGTATCTGCTGCGTTATAAAACAGTGACCTGCACAGTGGTAGCAGAACAAGAATACACTGCCTATGTGCGACCTGAGTTACTTAAGATGGCGTTGGGTAATTTGATCAAAAATGCGTTTCAGTATACGGATGATGGAGAAGTCATTGTCACTATCGATGCTAAAAAAATAACAGTGACGGATACTGGTCTGGGTATTCCTGAAGTTATGATGCCTCTGCTTTATGAAAGATTTGAGCGTCTAAATCACAGTGATACCGATAATCAAATGGATAAAGATCTATCACCTAACTTTCATTCTGTTTATAAGGTAGAAGGTACGGGGCTAGGGCTTAGTATCGTGCAGCGTATTATGACTCATATGGGCTGGCAGTTAACCCATCACCCCAATGAGAGTGGTGGTAGTACGTTTAGTATTTATTATCAATAGCACTCATCAATGCGAAGCATTAAAAAATGTCCATAATTTTTTAATGCTTTCTTAACGTTGTCTTAACCTTTGCTATCTTATACTCAACACTTGCAGCATATCCTACTATTCATGAGTATAAAGAATTCAATATGAGCAAAGTCACACCCTCTCACTTTGACTATAAAAAGCCCGATTTTGAGCCTATTGGCCAACCGGTTCCTATCCCATTACTTGCAATTGATAGTTATGCCAGTAACGCGAAAGGTAAAAAAGGTCTTGCCCGTATCGTCAAAGCCACCAGTTACTCTATAGATGGTTTTAAAGCAGCTTACCAATTTGAGGCGGCCTTTAGACAGGTTTTGTGGCTCAACTTTGCCTTACTCATGGCACTCATCTTCACGCCTTTTGATCTCAGTATAAAAATGCTGCTGATAGTCGCCTCTTTCTTGTCATTGATCGTTGAGCTATTTAATACGGGTATCGAAGCCAGTGTTGACCATACTTCGACAGAGCAGCATCCACTGGCCAAAATAGCCAAAGATGTTGGTTCTGCTGCACAATTTTTGGCATTATTGCTTTTAACCCTGCTATGGCTGATAGCGCTATCTAGCACTTTCTTGTGAATCCTATCTTTTGGATGTATCAATGACTGTAAAAACCAATTCCGCTGATTGGGCTTGGCTCAAACTCTTGTGCCTCACCCTCATTGCGACACTGACATTTGAGCATAGCCAATTGGACCTTCGTATCAGTGAGCTTTTCTATGCAAATGGTCGGTGGCTGATAGATAAAGGTGCGCAGCCTTACGCGTTTATATTTTATGATTTACCTAAATTATTGCTGATTTTGCTCGGTGTTTACTTAATAACCGTGTTAATCATCAAGCATAGACAGCCCTTGAGTACAACCCCTCCGCCCAATAATTCAAACTTAGACAGATTACTTACTTCCTTATCGGTGCGTGAGATCAGTTATCTTTTAAGTGTATTGATTATGGTGCCGACTACCATTGCTGTGCTCAAAGGCATGACCCATGTCAGTTGCCCCAATCACTTGATGGTTTTTAATGGTGACTTACCATACCTTAATCTTTGGCAAAACATAGTGGCTATGACACCCGCCAAGTGTTTTCCAGCAGCACATGCCAGCGCAGGATTTTCTTTATATGGCTTGGCGTTTTTACCGACGCTACGACAATATCGCTATAGAACCTTTGAGACAGTCACTGTTTTAGGGTGGACGATGGGAGGGTACAAAATGCTCTTTGGCGACCATTTTTTTAGTCATACCTTGGTATCGATGCTGCTGTCACTGACAATTGCTTGCGCACTCGCAACAGTATGCTTCAAAAAACCAATGATAAAGAAAAATGAAAATTTGGCGCGCTTTAAATCTTTATAGTGGATTCACTTTAAAACAGATACAGTGCGACTGGGATGAATTTTTCGTAGCCTCTGTGATAGCAGCAAGCAAGGAAAATTTATACCAGTCGCATATAACATTAACTTATCGATTTGATTTTAAACTGACTAGGGCGTGTTGAACATTCACAAATAGGCACTGCTGATTGCGAAAACTGTTCTAGACAAGGCGTAAAACGACGGTAATGCTCATGCCTTAACTAGGTTTACAACGCAGCATAGGACAGTTTTCGCATCAGCTCGAAGAGACAGGATTATTTTTTGCCATTTCATGGTTAAAAGTAGACGCTTAGAATGACTAAACTTACTGTTTTTAACGTCGAACTGTCTAAAAAATAGTCTCTGTCAGTGCCATGGTCGAATGTTCAACACGCCCTATATAAACTTTAATTTTTTATTACCTTTGGGTCTTTATAAAGAAGCATTGCTAAAAAAGAGAATTTATATATTGATGATATTTTCTTAATGCTTGTTCAAGTATTTTTAGCCAAGTCCCTAACCTTATCAATGAGCGACTTAGGTAGATAATTATCATTGACATGCGCTTTTGGATACTGCTCGTTGATCCAAGCAACGTAATTATCGATAGTCAGCTGTCCTCGATATATTAGATATAAAGCGTGCAGGGCGACACTACGGGATAGTCCCATTACGCATTGGAAGTTGATAAGGATTGTTTTGCTAGGCAGCTTTTTTTTAGTGATATTAGTCGCTATATCAATGGCTGCTAATGCGTCTATCTGTTTAAATAAATGAACAAAGTGTTGAGTATCAATCTCTCCTAACGACTGTAAGTCTAATAGTGGAAAATAAAGATATCTCATCTGAACAGCAGCAAATGATGGATGAAAATCGCAGGATAATGAGTCGTCATGATTAACCTCTAAATTACTGACATCTAAATGACCAGCGCCTAATCTTTGTGCTTGCGCGTAAGTATGATGGGTATGCAATGCTTGTTTTAAACTCAAACTATGACTGTTGGTTTCCACAGCCGAATCAATCACAATAATCATCGCAAAGTTAGAAAAGTATGAATAATGCTCATCGCTCATTTTAGATAAGCCAAATAATGTTGGGGTAGCAACTGCATATACCGAGTCTACTATTTTATGTGTTGGACATCTATCAGTATGGTTCAATGAGCCAAAATCTGATTTTGTATGTTGAGTGAGCTGATACCGTTGCCCGACATACCACATCAGCCGGTAGCCTAATAGTAAGGGTGCAAACGTCAGCCAAGTAGATAGGAGCAAGCGCCCTTGCTCATCCTTTGCAAACCAACGTTTGTCGCGAGGTTGATTGGGATATTGATAAGCCCAAGCTAAGACAAAAAAACTTAACATCCAATACGTGGCGACTAAACGATATAACCCTGCAAAAGTAATAGAGGTCATGCTTCTATTGAGCATAAACCCTGCTATCGATAGGATTAAAAATCCTGATATCGCCACTGTCAGATACTTTAAAACCAAATTGTTTCGCAGCTTATTGGTTATTACCAGTATCAACGTTGCCAGTAACAACCCACCAGCAATATCTAGTAGATGATGCTGGTAAGTCAGAACGGTAGATATGATGATGAGACTACAGATACAGCAGAGCGTCAGGCGATAGAGGGCAGATTTTGAAAGTTGCCATAATGACGTCCCTAGTAATACAGCATATGTCACATGCAAGGAAGGGAACTGATTAAAAGGTTTGTCTGTTATATGCAAAAATTGATAGCCATAGTGTGTCCAGCCCAAAACTGTAGGCCGCTCAAAAGTAAATTTGGCGGGAAACACATAAAAGATAAAACAAGCAAAAAGGGTGGCTAGGATTAACTTGCGCGTTAATAAGGAGAGCTGTGCTGGTGGTTTTACCATAAAAAAACTGGCGCAAAACAGCATGATTGACCAGCTATAAGGCACAATCATCAGCGCAACAAAGGGAATAGCTGCGTCAATCGGTATGGCTAGTATATGAACTTTCCTAGGCCATATAGGGTTAATGCTACTTAGCTTAGAAAGCTGAGTAGCATAAAACTGAGTATCATAAAAAAGTGTTTGCGCATAGATATTAGTCAATGAGTACAGAAGAGCAAAGACCCCTAACGCGCACGCTAAGGAGATCCATCTGGATGTCATTGAAATAGGCAAATTACTGGTCATAGGATTTGTCTAATCGTTGCCATAGTGCAAGTGCTATAAATAGCATAAAACAGGATGTTTTGACATAAATGAGGTTGAGACTAGGGTCTGTTGAACATTCAAATAGTATCAGCCCCAAGTATACAAGCAGGGGCAGAGCTATTTTTTGCTAATACATGGCGAAATTGTCTAACCTAGAATGAATAGGCGTCAAAAATTTCACTGCGTATTGTCTAAAAAATAGCCACCGCCAGTGCCACATTTTAATGTTCAACAGACCCTAATAGCAGTGTTTGGATAGTTACATTGTTAGGTTTACTCAAAATTAGAAAAATAAATCGTCTATAGTTTTAATAAGGGGAGGCAGTAATTATGAATCAAATCAGCGAATGGGTACTCAGTATTATGGCAAAGTTTGGCTACTTTGGTATTGTGTTTGCCATGTTTGCCGAAAACGTCTTCCCACCTATACCTTCTGAAGTCATTATGCCAGCGGCCGGTTTTGCCGCGTCAAAAGGCGACTTAAATTTAATGCTGGTTATTGTTGCCGGTACACTAGGTGCCTCACTTGGCGCGTTGCCCTTATATTATTTAGGTCGTGTATTTGATAAAGAACGTTTGGTCGCGTTTACCCAAAAATATGGCAAATACGTTTTCGTTAAACCCGATGACGTTACCTCTGCGAATGACTGGTTCGATAAACACGGCAAAACAGCCGTGTTCTTTGGGCGTATGGTGCCTGGCGTTCGCTCGCTCATCTCTATCCCTGCTGGCATGAACAAGATGCCGCTATTGCCTTTTTTAGTATTGACAGCGTTAGGTGCCAGTATTTGGACCACCGTATTAACGTTAGCGGGATATTATCTCGGACAGAACTATGAGGTCATCGAAGGCGCATTAGCCCCTTACTCTAAAGGGTTTGGCATACTGGCTGTCATAATTATCATCGGTTGGCTGCTCAAGCATCGCCGGCAAAATAAGTACCGTAATTCCGATTTAAAATAGATTCAAGGTAAAATAAGTGATAGGTGGTATACTTTTGGTTATATATGACATAGTTTTTAACATACTTAAAAAGTATAATATCAATTATAATATAGTGATAACTGATTAATATCCGACTTGATAATAGAGGTAGTTGATGCACCTGTGCTATCTTCGTAGCCTTTTAGTCTTTCCAACCACCTGTTTTGCTTAAGCGAACACTTTATATGCCTTTTTTAGACACGCTGAGACCAAATCGCCCATCAAAAAATGAAGGGGTATATCGATTTGACTATCCAGAAGTCTTCGTCTTAATTCTCACGGTAATACTCCTCGCGTTGCATTTTGAGTTTAGATCTACCTCAATGGCACTTCTTGTTATTGTTTGTCTGCCAAGCTTAATGATACTAATCTACAATTATCGTCGCCCAAAAAGTTTTTGGACGTCTAATATTGTCATTATTTTATTGTCGGCGGTCATCGGATCAGTACAGTTTTGCATCATTATTTCGCTGAGTTTATCTGCGCTTATAGGTCTTAGGATTATCATTAGTGGCTCTGAAAATAATTTAAAGCTGATCGCCAGCTCAATTATAACGGTCATTGTTTTTTATTATGTTAGCGTCACTTTGGCGGTAGCTGAGATAGATTGCTATGAAGGCTGGACAACACCAATCGTGTTATTGGCAAGTATGGCGGTTATTCTGTGTCAGTTTCAGTATATGTATCAAGAATATCTCGGTTATGAAACGCGTGCTAATCAGGCAGTCGGGCGTCTAAGCAGGATGGTCTCCGTTATTAATAAGTTAACACGCTTCATACCGCCGCAAATTTGGGAACCCATCGTCAAATCTGACAGCCCAGTCATCGTTTCTAATAAGCGTGCTAAGCTGACGATTATGTTCTCAGACATCGTTGGTTTTACCGAATTGTCCGATAGTTTAAGCGCTGATAATCTGGCTGATATTTTAAATACTTATATGCACTGTATGACGTTGATAGCCAATAAACATGGCGCCGTGCTTGATAAGTTCATTGGCGATGGCATGGTGTGTTTTTTTGGCGAACCAAAGAGCCGCGGTGCTCGCCAGGACGCGCTAGATTGTATCGCAATGGCGATAGATATGCGTCGTGAGATGCGCACTTTAAGACAAAAATGGCGGCTCATGGGTTTTGAAGGACTGTATATACGCATTGGAATTACGACAGGTTACTGCCATGTTGGTAATTTTGGCAGCAACAATCGTCTCAGCTATACCTTGATCGGTAAAGAAGCCAATTTAGCAGCAAGACTTGAAGCGAGTGCTGATAAAGATGAAATATTAGTTAGTGAGAGTACCTACGATTACATCTGCCATAATTATGAATGTCAGCACGCTGGTGCATTTCAGCTAAAAGGCTTTGATGACCAAGTAAATGCTTGGCAAGTGCTTGATCCTGATGCTGATAAGGGTCATCTCTCTAAATGGGTTGATCACACGCTGCCAGGTTTTAACTTGCATTTGAACTTTAAAGATATGAAAGATAATGATTATCAAGATATCAGGGCGCGCTTAAATTTTGCGCTTGAGCGGGTTGAACAAGAAGAAGAAAAGTTGGCAACTGATATAGCAGCAGAATGCAAACGTGACAATAATGGTCATAAATAATCGTTTAAAAGCAATATCTATAATATTGAGCACAAAAAAGCCAGCTATCATGACGATAGCTGGCTTTCTAATATAACAGTAAGATAGGTTGTTTAGTGTCTAATGGTTTTCTTTGGCATGATTGAGCGTATATTTAGGAACCTCGATGGTTAAATCCTCATCATCGAGCATAACCTGACAAGATAGGCGTGAGTCAGGCTCTAAGCCCCAAGCACGATCTAATAAATCGGCCTCAATGTCGTCCATCTCATCTAAACTATTAAAGCCTTTGCGAACGACCACATGACACGTAGTGCAAGCTTTTGACATCTCACATGCATGTTCAATTTTAATGCCTTTTTCTATTAGCGCCTTACATAGGTTGCTACCAGCTTCTAGCTCGACTTCGGCGCCTTCAGGGCAAATTTCATGATGCGGTAATACGGTAATTTTTGGCATAAATCGTCTTTCCAGTGCTAATCAATTAAAAAAATAAAAATATAAGAGATGAGCTTAGTATGATCGCTAAGCCGCATTCTTAAACGTATCTACTACCAATCTTGGGCATTCGTACCTGCCATGCTGGCTTTGACGCTTTGATTCATAATACGGGCAGCAAAGGCATCGCTATGAGGCTTGAGCTGAGCCTGCTTAGTTTCGATAAAGCTCAAGTCATTAGTGTCGAGTGCGGCTGCTAGAGCTTTGATTTGCTCTGCTAAAATGCTTTGTTCTTTAGAGGATAGTAATGCTGAAAACTCATTGAGTGCAGATTGTAGAGCCAGTACTTCACGCTCCGCTTCTACTTTTGTTTCGATTAAAGAGCGTGCGTTCTTATCTTCCTCTGCATACTTAAATCCAGCCACCAGTAATTGCTCTTTTTGCTCGTCAGATAAACCGTAAGAAGGCACAATCTCAATCTTACTTTCTGTTTTGGTGGTGGTCTCTTGCGCACTGACAGTTAGCTGACCATTGGCATCAATACTAAAGGTCACTTCGATACGGGCAAACCCAGCTTTCATCGATGGAATACCATACAACTCAAAACGTCCCAATGAGCGGCAGTTGTCCACCGTCTCGCGCTCACCTTGTACCACATGAATCATCATGCCTGTTTGACCATCTTGGTACGTGGTAAATACTTGGCGTTTTTTGACGGGGATAGGCGTATTACGTGGAATCAGTACTTCAACTAAGCCGCCCATGGTCTCAAGACCGAGCGATAATGGCGTTACGTCTAACAGTAATAAGTTATTGTCACTATCGCCGTTGACTAACTGATGCGCTGTCTGTGCTGCGCCCAAAGCAACCACTTCATCTGGATTCAGACGACACAGCGGCTGCTTGGCAAAAAATTCAGTGACAACTTGCTGCACAGCAGGCATACGAGTAGAGCCACCGACTAAGATAACTTCATCTAGGTCTGAGGTAGATAGCTTGGCATCACGTAGCACTTGTTCGCAGACGCTTATCGTGCGGCGGCTAACAGGTTCTGTAATAGCCAGCAAATCTTCACGGCGCAACACACCTTGATAAGCCTGCTCATTCACAGTGATATCGATATCAACTTGTTGATCGTTAGTCAATGCCTGCTTATAAGCTTTGGCTTGTTGCGCCAGTATTGACTTGTCATGACGACTCACATCTTTAGGATCGATGTTTAATTGTTTGATAAGCCAATTGGTTATCAGACGATCGATATCATCACCACCTAACGCACTGTTACCGCCAGTTGCCAATACTTCAAAGACGCCATCATTTAGCTTCAAGATAGAAACGTCAAAAGTACCACCACCCAAATCGTAAATTAAGTAGTAGCTTTCTTTATCACCATTTTGCGTAGCTTGGTCGAGACCATAGGCGACTGCCGCAGCGGTAGGCTCATTTAATAGACGCAGCACATTGATACCAGCTGCTTGGGCGGCATCTTTGGTCGCTTGACGCTGAGCTTCATCGAAGTAAGCGGGAACGGTAATCACCGCACCTTCAATACTGTCTGCAGGCAATGCAGTGGCTGCACGTTGTTCAAGCGTTGCCAATATCCGCGCTGATACCTCAACAGGCGATACTTCGCCTTGAGCAGTCACGAATGCTGGCATATCGTCTTTACTGCCACTTAATTCATAAGGATGAGAGAATTTGATATCAGCTTGGCTACGACCCATAAAGCGCTTAGCCGAGACGATCGTATTTTTTGGATCATCCGCCAAGTGGGCTAGGGCATCGTAGCCGACAAGCGGGTTGCCTGTGCTTGGATAATAGACCACAGAGGGTAATAGAGTATCGTTAGCTGCGCCTGCTTCTAACACTTGCGCCTTGCCTGAGCGCACCACGGCGACCAATGAGCGCGTGGTACCAAGATCAATCCCTAGGCCAAAACGATGCTGATGGGGTTGGGCACTTTGATTAGGTTCGGCAATTTGCAATAAAGACATAAGATAACTCAAAGATAAAATGAATAAGTGAAATGTGGCAAATACAACATAGGTGCTATGACAGTCAACGGCTGTGATTCTTTTCTAACATAGAAGAGAGTAGCGTTAAATAGCGCTTAAAATAAGGGATTATACGGTATCGTTGGGACTATTTTAACCATCGTTTTAAAATACAGCTTTAAATAAGAGTAATAAATTAGAAAAGCGTGTATATATTATTGATGATACAAGCGTTTAAATATTTATTATCTAAACGTATAAATCATCATCATCTGAATGTTCAGACGTCGCGACCTCATCAAGCCCTGTCGTCACGTCAGCATTTAACTTGACCAAGAACTTCAGTTTTTGCGTTGCATCAATCGCCGTTTGCCAGTCCTTGCTTTGGTACGCGTCACTAAAACGCTTAGACTGTTTCGTCAAACGTTCGGTAATCTGCGGATGTAGCTGTTGTAACGTTGGGCGATCCTTGTCTTCAATCGCTTCATCTAATTCGATGCGCATCTGCATCGCATCTTCTAAAAAGTCTAAATCTGCGATTGAGTGTTCTAGGTTCTGTGCTTGTCCTGCCATATCTAACAGATAGCTCGCACGGCTATCAGGCGCACTCAACGCTTGATAAGCTTGGTTAATCAATGCTGACGCTTGCTCAGACTGCTGTTGCGCTTGTGCGGCGTCTGCCAAGTTCTTGGCGACATTGTCAGGGTGATAACGTTTTTGTAGCAGACGTAGATGTTGATCGAGACTATTTTGATTGACGTCAAATTGTACAGGCTGCTCAAATAGGGCAAAAAAGTTATCAAACTGTGCTTCTTGAGTAATATCTGTCATATCATACGCCTTGCTTTTTCTATTTATTTTTAAAGTGTTGTCAATATCAGAATAGGTTTGCTATTTGGTCGACCACACTGACTTAATTGTGGCAGCATTCTTTTATCATCGCTTAAAAGCAAAGTCAGCAACCTTAAGCCATTGAATCACTAAACGGTAAATGACTCACCACAACCACATTCGCCTTTTTGGTTGGGGTTAGTGAACTTAAAGCCTTCGTTCAATCCTTCTTTTTCATAGTCCATCAATAAACCATCTAAATAGACCAAGCTTTTAGGATCAATAAAAATACTGACGTCATGGCTTTCATAACGCGTGTCATTTTCGTCAGGGGTATCTACGAACTCTAAAACATAAGCCAAACCTGAGCAACCCGCTGTGCGGATACCCACTCGAATGCCTTCACCTTTACCGCGATTGTCCAAAAAGTCTCGAACATGCTGAGCGGCGCGTTCTGTCATTTCAATCATGCCAACTCCCATTGACTATTAATTATAAGTATCAATAAAAAATCTGTATAGACTGGCAACTGGAATCACAAGTTTGCCAAAATAATATGATAGGGCGTGTCATCAATTAGCACATTAATACATTTAGTGGCCTTAAAATGGCTAAATTTTGCTAAACATCGTCAGAAATCTTGTCAATATGTTCATATTAACGGCAATTTCTTCCTTGTTTATCTACAATTTTTCTCATTTTAAGACTCAAAATCTAATTAATGACACGCCCTAGCGGCTATTAGAAAATAAAAGGTGACAATTACATAAGTGTCATTGTCACCTTTTTAGCATCAGTAGCTGTTTAACGTGTTGCTACTTAGCACTGCTAATTCCACGCAGCGCACAGGCCAGTAGGTTTAGCCTTAGATAACAGCTTCTTCGGTTACTGCTGCTGCGCCGTGCTTATCTTTATAGTCGCTAATAGCAGCTTTGATAGCATCTTCTGCAAGTACAGAACAATGCACTTTTACTGGTGGTAATGCCAATTCTTCAGCAATGTGACTGTTCTTAATTTCACCAGCTTGATCCAAGCTTTTGCCTTTTAGCCACTCAGTAACGAGCGAGCTTGAGGCAATTGCTGAACCACAACCATAAGTTTTGAAGCGTGCATCTTCGATGATACCGTTATCATCGACTTGGATTTGTAGACGCATCACATCGCCACAAGCTGGGGCACCAACCATACCAGTACCAACGTTTTTGGCATTTTTGTCAAGATTGCCGACGTTGCGTGGGTTTTCGTAATGATCAATAACTTGGTCACTATAGGCCATGGGGTTTTCTCCTAGTTAGATGATGAGCAGTGGCTTCTGAAAGTTGAAACACTACCCACTCATCGATAATTGGGGTCAAACATTTAGTTAATAAAAATGGTATTTATAACTGTCTGATCAATCGTTTAATAAATCTATTTGATATTTATATCGCTATATATACTTAAATTTAGTGCTCAGCCCATTCGACTGAATCTAAATCAACACCTTCTTGGTACATGTCCCAAAGTGGTGATAGGGCACGTAGTTTATCAACGGCTTCGTGCATTTGCTTGATAATCGTATCGACGTTTTCTTCAGTGGTGTAGCGACCGAAGCTAAAGCGAATAGAGCTGTGTGCCAATTCGTCTGGACGACCGATAGCACGTAGTACATATGACGGCTCAAGTGTCGCTGACGTACAGGCTGAGCCTGATGATACAGCCAAGTCTTTAAGGGACATCATTAGTGATTCACCTTCGACGAAGTTAAAGCTGATGTTCACGATGTTAGGAACGCTATGCTCTAAATCACCGTTTAGGTAGATCTCTTCGATATCTTGTAGACCATCCCACAGTTTTTGGCGCAGTTTGGCTGCATGGGCATTGTCTTCTTTGTAGCTATCATTGGCTAAAGCAAATGCTGCGCCAAGACCAACGATTTGATGCGTCGGTAGTGTACCTGAACGCATTCCGCGCTCGTGACCACCGCCATGTTGCTCAGCTTTTAGGCGAACACGTGGCTTACGACTAACAAACAAGGCACCGATGCCTTTAGGACCATATGCTTTATGACCTGAAAAACTCATTAAGTCGATTTTCATCTCTTGAGTGTCGATAAGAACTTTACCAACAGATTGTGCACCATCAACATGAAATATAACACCAGCTTCACGAGTGATTTCGCCAATAGCAGCTACATCAGTAATCGTACCAAGCTCGTTGTTTACCATCATCAGTGACACTAAGATAGTATCATCGCGTAGCGCTTCTTTGACCTGTTCTGGAAAAATAAGACCAGTACTTGGCTGCGGCTCAAGATACGTAATCTCGAAGCCTTCTTGCTCAAGCTCGCGGCAAGTATCTAATACAGCTTTGTGTTCGATTTTACTGGTAATGATATGTTTACCGCGAGACTGATAGAAGTGTGCGGCACCTTTAATTGCTAGGTTGTCAGACTCAGTCGCACCAGAAGTAAAGACGATTTCGCGTGGATCAGCGTTGATGACTTCTGCCACTTGCTGACGCGCTGTTTCTACTGCTTCTTCTGCTTGCCAGCCGTAGCCATGCGAGCGCGAGGCAGGATTACCAAAGATGCCATCTACCGTCAGATATTCGCTCATCTTAGCTGCAACTGACTTAGCAACTGGGGTGGTGGCGGCATAATCTAAGTATATAAGGTTGTTATGTTGGCTCATGCTGGGTTTGCCTCGCTGGTCGATAGGGTAATAGTATTGATGTCTTTTATTGAAATATCTTTGGTAACGGTCTGCTGACGGTCTGAGACTGACTGCACGTTTTCCATGTCTAATAATTGCGCTAATGTTATATTTTTCAAGTACTGTTCGATATGATTGGACAATGCACACCATAAATCATGGGTTAAGCACATTGTACCACCTTGGCAATCACCGCGTCCTTCGCACTGCATTGCATTCACAGATTCATCGACAGCGGAGATAATGCTCATCACATCAATTTCGTGCAATGGCTTGGCCAAGTGGTAGCCACCTGCTGCACCGCGGATACTCGTGACTAAACCACGTTTACGGAGCTTAGAAAATAACTGTTCGAGATAAGAGATAGATATGGATTGCCGCTTAGCAATATCGGATAGCGATACCGCTGTCTCTTGTTGGCTAGTCTGTAACGCCAGATCTAATAACGCAGTAACGGCATATCTGCCTCGAGTAGTCAAACGCATGTGTTATCTCCCAACTTCTCAGTTATAAGTGTATTTAACAACGATCTTAGTCAAGTAGTTTTGGTAAAAGCGAACTTTTGCCTCTGTTAATTATCTATCAACTAAGTGTGTCTTATCGCTATTAAACAACAGATGGTGAACCCGATGTGTGCAACGATAGAGTAATTATACTTAATCCCGAGTAATTTAGTCAAGATTAAAGTGTGGTTGAATGGTTAATCCAATTGATTACTATGATTGATAAAAACAATGGTGGTTGAGATGCGGCGTAGAAGGGCTTCAGAGCGCATATCGTAAAATATCTGCATCCATTTTAGATTTGTTTCAAATTCACAATGAGTGAATTAAAGCGACAAAAAAGCGTTTGGTAGCTTATTAAAGCTATCAAACGCTTAATGGTCATTAAAGCAATCATCTAACAGGTGCACTATTATTTATGAATAAGTATGTTTATCAATAAACATCACCATCATTAACAAAAACTAGTTCATCAATAGTGCTATGACTGAGCCAATCATAATGACAAGCGCTACAATAGTCACAATCATCAATGTCTTCTGTTTGCTCTGCAACTCTTTTACCGTGGTTTCAAGCTCACGGTTTTTAGTCGTCAATGTACTGATTTGTGTCTGTTGTTCTTTGATACGGAGCTTGTAGTTGTCCTTCTTTTCGGCCATTTCCGCGTCAGTAGGCTTAGACTTACCTTTGCCGCCTTTTATCTTTTTGATAAGACCCTGAATCAAGTTACCGAGACCGAGCTGCATGATAAATTGCTTAACCAATTGCACTTGTACTGACTCACCGCGCATTTGTAATTTTTCGGTTGTTTCGCTATCGTGAGTGGTGATCGCATTGATGACTTGGATGCTGTAAGCATTGATAACCACATCCGGCTCACTACGGCCAATAGGTAGATGAGCATCCAATAACACGCCTTTGGTACTAAAAGTGGCAAAAATTTCTACATGTGGTAAGTACAGGCGAAGTGCGACGACAGTGCCTTGCTTGGCAAGCGGATAAGCTGCTTTACGTAGCTCGGGATCTAAACGTAACAGTAGTGTCAGAGCCGACTCAATGAACACCAGAATAATATTAAGAAAAGAGTGAGACAACGTAGAACGCTTCATGTAAATAATCCGTTTTTTATTTAGCAAATTAAAGTTATCGAATCAACTCAAGTTGATTTTTACTAAAAATTTGCAGTGATATTTTGCTTATAGTAACGCCTTTATAATAAAAAGTAACGCTAGTTTCTGTCAGTAGCAAAATTATTACAGTACAATTTAGCAGTCGATAAAGACACCACTATTTATGACTGGCAATGCACAGACACCAACTGACCACGGTTTTCAAAGCCTAGAGAGACATGCAGACAGTGTTTTTAGCTAAAGTAGCTGGCTTGTATAGACGTTGCAGATGTTTTGCGTAACATTGGGTGTCAAATACGTAGTACATGGCACAAAAATATGTAAAATCGCTTGCGCTCCTTATGCTGCCTTGATATAAAGACGATAACAAAGCGAAACCTGTTAATACGCCAGTCAGGTAGTTTTTATTGCGTAAGTGCTATGAGAGCGTTACAATGCTTGGCGTGAGCGTTTATTATCCCCCTTAAACTTGAAGGAAATTTTATGAATAAGTCAGAATTGATTGATAGCATCGCAGACAAAAGTGGTCTAAATAAGACTCAAGCTGGTGAAGCCTTGAATGCCGTTATGGAAAGTGTTGGCGAAGCTTTAGAAGCTGGCGATAGCATCTCACTAGTTGGCTTTGGTACTTTTAGCGTAAAAGATCGTAAAGCCCGTACTGGCCGTAACCCTAAGACTGGTGAAGAACTTAGCATCCCAGCAAGCAAAGTACCAAGCTTCAAAGCCGGTAAAAACTTAAAAGAGCGCTTGAACTAAGCCGTTATCTTTAAGTTACTCTATTATAGACAAACGCTGCATAATGACTCGCAAGACGAATAAAAACAGCGCTTGTTAGCAGGTAAGTAATAGATGGTCGCTGATAGTTTAGCGCACATTCTAAGCGCTAAGCGAAGCAGCAAAAAAGCACCTAAATATTAGGTGCTTTTTTTGTAGCCATAGTTTGTATCGTACCACGTGAATATTTTGAGTCTACCGTAAAAATCACGTATCATAGGGCGCGCGATAGATGTGTTGTTTGAGTAAGGCTTTTTCACTCAGCCCTATATTCCTCTATAAAATGCACATGTTCTTCTTCTTACCATTGCCGGCTTAGATAGCATTGATATTAATAATAGTATTACAATGGTTTTTCATCAATATAGGTTAATAAAGCAGAGATAACTATGGATAAATTGCGCGATTTCTTAAAAAGCTGGCCAGGTCGCATTTTATTGATTTTATGCCTATCGCCGCTCGCTCTCTTGGGTGTCGAAAGCTACTTTGGTGGTGGCGTTGATCCCAACCAAATTGCACAGGTAGGTGAGGCAAGTGTCGGATTATCAGAGTATCAGACTGCTGTCAATAACCGGCGTACTGAGACATTAGAGCAAATTGATGATGCCAGCTTATTGAATGAAGATGTGTTGCATGAGCAGGTGCTAAAGGGTTTGATCGATCGGACTTTGTTAGAGCAACAGGCTGGTAAGCTTGGTATGACAGTGTCTGATGACACGATCAATCGTCTGCTGCGTCAAGAAGAAGTTTTTCAGGATGCTGATGGTAACTTTTCAAATGACCAGTTTTCAAACTTTTTGCGTCAGCGCGGCATGACCAAAGACCAGCTATTTACAGAATTTCGTAACCAGTTAAGTCTCGATCAGCTCAATGCCAGTATCGTTGGTACGGCAGTGTATCCGATGCAAGCGGTCAGTCAGTTGATCGATCTGCAGCTAGAGTCGCGCAATATTTGGTTGCATCGCTTTAATTGGCAGGATTACCAAGAGCAAGTGAAGCTGAGCAAAAACGATATACAAGCTTACTATGATGCCAATAAAGACACGCTAAAAAGCGCGGCAATGGTAGACTTGGCTTATCTGCAATTGAGTCCTCAGACCGTTCCAGTGACTGATGTCACAACAAAAGATTTGCAGCAGCAATATGAAGCCTATAAGCAGCAGCTGGCTGTAGTCGATGAGCGCAAAATCAGTCAAATTTTATTGACAGGTAAAGATGCAAAAGCTCGCGCAGACAAAGTGAAAGCCCGTTTGGACAAAGGCGAGGCTTTTGGTAAGCTTGCTAAAACACAGTCAGATGACCCATCAGGAGAGACGGGTGGCGATATCGGCCGCTTTAACCCTTCTGTGTTTGGTAATGACGCAGCAGCAGTTGAGAAAGCTCTGGAGGGGCTGAGTGTCGGCGATGTGAGCGCACCAGTTAAGACCAGCTTTGGTTATCAGATATTTACGGTCACCGAAGACAATGGCAAGAAGATTCCAAGCTTAGAGAGTATGCGTGATGAGCTAACCGCTAAAGCAAAAGAATATAAGCGTCAGGAGATGTATGCCGATAAAGTGACTGCGATTAACGACTTGGCAGCAGATGGTTTTAGTATCGAAGATATCGCTCAGCAAGAGAATGTGACGCTAAAACGTCTCAAGGATTATCGTAAAGAAAACAATCAGTCAGCATTGTCGCAACCGGCAGTTATTAAGCAAGCCTTTGATGAGTTTACGATTCAAGACCAAGCGGTTACCGCCGGTATTGAAGTTGGTAATGGCACGGTATGGGTGCAGCCAAGCAATTATCGTCCTACTAAAACACTTGCTTTAGCAGCGGCTACGCCACGAATTACACAGACATTACGTCAGCAAAAAGCCACGGCATTGGCATTAAAAGATGCTAAGAAACTGGCGACTGGCATTAAAACAACGGCAGATATTGCTAAACAACCAATCAGTTTTCAAGCCTTAGGTGAAATAAACCGTCAAACCACACGATTGACAGAAAAAGAGCGAGGTTTGGCGTTTAGTCAGCAAGCGGCCAATAATGGTGTCGTTGCGATTGCGAGCGAAACAGAGATGGGTGCGACGTTATTGGTCGGTGATCGTATCAAGACCGAGCAACAGTCACCACTGTCTGATATGCAACGCGCGCAAACTGCCTCCATTATCCGTGATAACTTGGGTCAAGATCAGCTACAAGATTACCTAGAGTATCTACGTCTAGTGTATAAAGTCGAGATCAATGAGACTAATATGGCCAATGCGCAAGGGCGCTAGAGACAAAGGTGTTGAAATAAGAGTATTAAGGGAAATATGACCTAATTGCTAAATCGTTTTTTCTAAATACTTTTATTAAATTTGACGTATAAAAAAGCCACTATTTATAGTGGCTTTTTTAATGGATATTGCTTTTATCCTAAAAATGTAGCATTAACAGCGATATACAATTCAACACGTCTGTTAATGCCAGCTTTCAAAGTGATAAGACACAGTTTAATGGCGGAAATGGCGCATACCTGTAAATACCATTGCGATACCATGCTCATTCGCCGCAGCAATGGTTTCGTCATCACGCATAGAGCCGCCCGGTTGAATAATCGCTGAGATACCTACTTCAGCAGCATTATCAATGCCATCACGGAACGGGAAGAAGGCATCTGAGGCCATAACAGCCCCTTCTGTGGCCAAGCCAGCATGTTCAGCTTTTATAGCGGCAATACGTGCTGAGTTGACGCGGCTCATTTGACCAGCGCCAACACCAATAGTGCGCTGACCTTTAGCATAAACGATGGCATTAGATTTGACGTATTTTGCGACGTTCCAGCTGAACAGTAAATCAGCAATCTGCGCTTCAGTTGGTTGCACGTCCGTGACGATTCTTAGGTCGTTGGCAGTAATCAAACCCAGATCTTGCTCTTGTACGAGCAGCCCACCGTTAACACGCTTATAGTCGAGCTGGCTTTCGCGCTGCTCAGGCGTTGGTAGCTCGCCACATACCAATACACGCACGTTTTTCTTAGCAGCAGTCGCCTCAAGCACACCATCTTCGATACTAGGTGCAATAATCACTTCTACAAACTGATTATCGATAATCGCTTTTGCAGCAGCAACGGTCAATGGGCGGTTAAAGGCAATGATGCCACCAAAAGAAGATTCAGGATCCGTGCTAAAAGCAGTGTTATAAGCCGCTACTTGGTCGGTATCGACCGCGACACCGCAAGGATTGGCGTGCTTAACGATGACACAGGCAGAGGCGCTGAACGCTTTTACGCACTCAAGCGCCGCATCAGTATCAGCGATGTTGTTATAAGACAGTGCTTTACCTTGTAATTGCTTTGCCGTGGCAATAGAGGCTTGCTGACTTTTTAGTGGATGGTTTTCGGTATAAAAGGCCGCGTTTTGATGTGGGTTTTCGCCATAGCGCAGGTCTTGGGCTTTTTCTAGCTGCACGTTAAAGGTACGTGAAAAGTTCTCTGACTCTTGAGTCTCATTGACTCGGCTACCTAAAAAGTTGGCAATCATACCATCGTATTGTGCAGTATGCTCAAAGGCTTTAACTGCCAAATCATAGCGTAAAGTAGTGGTCAGTTCTGTACCATCGCCCAAAGCAGTAAGCACGCGATCATAATCCACTGGGTCAGTAATAATACCAACGTGAGCATGGTTTTTGGCAGCAGAGCGTACCATTGTAGGACCACCGATATCAATATTTTCGATCGCATCGTTCATCGTTACATCAGCACGAGCGATGGTTTCTGCGAATGGGTAAAGGTTTACCACGACTAGATCAATACGCTCAATTTGATGCGCATTCATCACTGCATCATCAGTGCCACGGCGCCCTAGAATACCGCCATGAATTTTAGGATGCAGCGTCTTAACACGGCCATCCATCATTTCAGGAAAACCGGTGTAATCTGATACTTCGGTCACCGCAACGTTATGCTCTGTCAGTAGTCGATAAGTGCCGCCAGTCGATAGCAGAGCAAAACCTGCTTTAATGAGGCCTTGAGCAAATTCAACGATGTTAGACTTATCGGAGACCGACAGTAGGGCAAGTGGGGCTGTACTCATAAGAACTTTCCATAAAAAAAGCCTGACGTAAACGTCTGGCAAGGTGATAATGGCATTCGCTGTAGACGTTATCACTATGGATAAAGTCATGAACGATACACTGCCATACATAATGAGGGTTAATGACGATCGATAAGCTCATATAGGTGAGGCTACATCAAGTTATAAGTTTTGAGTTTTTTGCGTAACGTACCACGATTGAGACCTAAAATTTGCGCGCATTTGGTCTGATTGCCTCGCGTTTGTTCAAGAACGACGGACAGTAGCGGCTCTTCGATTTGTTTTAGGATGAGCTCATACAAGTCGGTAGGTATCTCATCACCCAACATCAAAAAATACTGACGTACCACGCGTTCTACATTCACACGTAAAGGTTCATGAGTCTGGATATGGCTCATACGGTTATCTGAAGGCTCTAAATTGTTAATTGAATGCTGATAGTTGTCGTCATTATAATCGGCAAGATGCTCAGAGCTTTGGGCAAACCGATTGGCATTATGCTGTGCATGAGGTGCCATAAGATAATGTCCTTGGGATTAGAAAGAGTCAAACTATAGGGGTTAGAGGAATATTATAACAAATTAATATCGGCTAGCACTGACAGATTAGACGTTATCTTAGTGGTGATACCATGAAACTAATGTCATCACTAAGATCATTTAATCTAAAATCATCTTATGAAGTCCTATTTATTAAAGTCTTGCTTAATAAACGGGACTGACACTGACTTCACGAATTTGAGCATTGGCAATGGGTATCGTAAACAGTAACTGTCTGCGACTGTCAGCGGCTATTTGGCTTTGGGTGCTCAATAGATAATCATCTGGCGCTGCAATGAACTCTCCGAGGAGGGCATTTGCACCGTAAACGCTGACCTTAACACTAGGGTAGAGCTGTGCTTGTACGCTTTGGTTGTTTAGCGTCGCACTTAATTCACTAAAAGTACCCGTTGTTTTAATTTGGCTGGGTTTGTGACTGAGTTCAGTGACTGTCAAGGCAGCCAAGTCGGCACTAGGTAGGCTGCAAGCAGCGATCGTACAGAGGGTTTGTAATCGTTCCGCATGAGCAGGATTTTTTACCAAGGTTTCCAAATTAAAAATAATGTACTGGGCGAAAAGCAGTAGCACCAAGACCAAGCAGCCTAATGTCCACAATAACGAGGCAATCGAACGTCGCGCTGGTGTCGGAGTGAATTTTGCTTGTGCCTCCATTTTTTTGACCCGCTCAGCATGCGTGCGGTCTTCGTCTTTAAAGGGCACACCCATGCTGAGCAATAGCTGTGATAAGTCCGTATCCTCTTGGACGGTATTATCATTTTTGTTTTGCTCTTTGAGCAAATCTTCGAGCCATGCGTTGTCAGTCGTATCATCAATATTTGCATGAATATTATTAGCTTCGGCTGAACTAAGCGCAACCTGAGCTGCTGATTCGTCACTTTTATCAAGATTATTGTGCTGCTTACTGGTTATCGAGGTGGTATGACTGTTGCTATCTGTTTTGCTTAGCCAAGCATCCATACTGGCTAACGAGTCATACTCCAAATTGTTTTCATCCGACTCTTCAATATCCATATCGTCATAAATTAAGCCGTCATGAATTAAAGTATTAGAGAATACTGTTGAAGATTGCTTGTTACTGGATGGTTTGGCATTGCTTGTATTATTAGGATTGGTTGTCGTGCTATCTGTAGGATTTGGCGGCGTATCGGTGGTGACGATAAGGTGTCTATTGACCAAAAAACTCTGCTGACACTGATCGCAGCAGACAGCTGCATTCACTTTATTTAACTGCGTTTGTTTTAACTTGAAGCAAGCTTGGCAATGAGGGCACTGAGTTTTTATTGGCGTGGTCATAGGGTCGAATCCAAAAAAGTATGGTTATCAATACCGCGTAGCCACTCACCAATAGTTGCCTGCAACGCTCAGGCTTCTACAGTAAACACTCATCGTTAAATGTTTGATACATATATGAGTGATAGATAAGGACAGAGTGGCGTCAAACACATAACATTTGACTGCCTCTCTATCGTAACAGATGTAATTACATGTTGCTAGCCTGTAAATGTACCAGACAAACGCTGCCAATGTTGGTCTTCTTGCGCTGTAAAAGCGTGCTTCGGATCGAGCGCAAAGTAAGGCTGATAAGCAGCAGTCACTTCTTCAGTTTGTGACTCGATTAAGCCGGCTAACACGATACGACTTTTTGGTGCCATTAAGGTGACAAAATAAGGTGCTAACCCAATCAGTGGCTTGGCTAAAATATTGGCGACCATCACTTCTACAGGTTTAACGTCGTTTTGTTTCCAGTAATCAGTAAACTCCTCTGGCAAAAATGCTTGCAAGCGATCATCGACATGATTGCGTACGGCATTTTGGTTGGTCGCCAGCACAGCTTGTGGGTCGATATCGACAGCATAAACGTGACGTGCCCCCAACAACAACGCCCCAATGCCCAAAATACCCGAGCCGCAACCATAATCAATCACGATTTTATCGGTCAGATCTTGCTCTGTTAACCAGTCGAGACAGAGGCGAGTGGTGGCATGATAACCAGTACCAAAAGCCAAACCAGGGTCCATAATGATATTGGTCGCCTCAGGATTAGGCGGCGTTATCCAGTTAGGCACAATCCATAAATTGTTGGCACATGGTATAGGATGGTAATTGCTCATCCATTCGCGTTCCCAGTCTTTATCATCTACCGCACTTAGCCAAATGCGACTGGCGTGTACCTGTGCGCCAATTTCGTGACTTAACTGTTCAACCGCATGACGACTACCAATGTCTGTTGTGGCATCGAACAATCCTGTCAGAATGACCTCATCCCACAAGGGTGATTCGCCAGGTAATGGTTCAAATAGAGGTTGATCCCCTGCGTCGTCTAAGGCGATTGATAATGCACCTGCTTCTAGTAACAATGCCTCGGCGAGATCGACGTTTGCTTTTTCACATTGTAAGTGCAGTTGTTGCCATGCCATAACGATAACCTTAATCTAGAGTAAAAATGAATGGGTGTTCTTGATAAATCCCAGCTTGGAGTAAATAGTGAATGAGCAGCCTACTTAAAGTTAACAGTTTGCATGCCTTGCTTTGCTCTTTTAACTTTTATAAGTGTTTAACAGCCATGAATTTTTAACGCTTGCGAATGCAGTTCTGCTCGTTTAGATGCTAACTAATTAACGCAATGCTCGTTTTGCTTCGCTGACTACACGTGAATTGCCTTGAGCTTGTCCTGATTGCAAAATGACTTGCCAGAGTGCCCGTCTACGATTGGCATTTTGCGAGACGGCAAGACCACGGCGCGCCATCGCTTCTGCCTTGCGCGGCTGGTTTTTTTTAAGGGCAACTTGTGCCAAATAAAAGTATACTGCCGAGGATTTTGGTGCAAGTCGCTGGGCACGGGTAAAGCTACTCTCAGCACTGGTCAATTTTCCTGATTTTAACTGACCGATTCCCGTTTGCATGAGATTACGAAATGCTGGCAAATCACTGTTATTAGTGGCCACTTGCTGACTTCGTTGCTGCGAATTTTGGCGCGCGCGCTCCAACAGTTCATTATGTGACGGCACTGAGGGTTCGGATATTATATAGTCATCAGGAGAAGGCGTAATAATCGCGGCGTCGGGCGTTGTAAATACGGGACTAGGCGGTGTATTAGGTTCTGTAAATACTGGGGTCTGCTGCGTCAATGGGTTTGTCGCTGAAGATGATTCGGACGGCGTATAAGGGTCGACAGGATAGTTGTTTTCGTTATCATTGTCGTAGCCCCTGCTATCAATGATTGGTGCTTGAGTCGCAGGCGTTATGGTGGTAACCGATGAGGGTGCTTTTGGATCTTGCGTTGCTGGCACCGTTTGAACAGGCGTTGTGTTCGTCGCATTAGGCACCGTCTGACAGGCGCTCAAGCTCATCATGCTGACGAGCGCACTGACAGCAAGGACAGAGTTCACTAGCGTGGTTTTTTTAGCCGCGCGCATAAAGTATTGCTTGACGGATACGCTCTGCTGTATAGATGACACCATGTTAGAACCCTCTTTTAAGTTTTGACAACAATTTTAGAACCATTCAACCGCACGGTCGTACCAAGTGTCAGCACCGTTCTGCGCATCACTATCATTTTGGTTGTCAGTATCAACGGCTTCGCCATTTGGAATGTCTAAGCCTTCGCGGCGGCGTTGCTGATTGATAGCGCCTTGCTCACTCTGTTCTCGAGCGCTATCTTGTTGATACAACCCGATGGCGCAACTGCTGGCTTCTTCTGGTAGATGTGCAGACATCACTGGTAGATAGCGTGCATTAGCACAGCGCTCATTCGACAGCTTGCCAGAATTGTTTTCAAGCCATAACCATTCAATACCTTCCGGCTCAGGTAGCGATACCGGTGTCAACTTTAAGCGACTCATATAGTCAACCCATACTGGTAATGCACCCGTACCGCCGCTCAGACCAATTGGTTTGTTATCATCACGACCGACCCAAACCACGCTGACATAGTTACCACTGTAACCAGCAAACCAAGCATCGCGGTAATCGTTTGTGGTGCCTGTTTTACCCGCGAGATTTAGGTTACTACCAAGTGATTGTGCTCGTTTAGCCGTTCCGCTGGCAACCACTTGCTGTAGCGCGTAATTGGTCAAAAAGTTGGTCTCAGGTGGAATGCTACGCTGCGTATTAAGCCCTGTACGCTGTAAAATACGGCCGCGATCATCAATGACACTACGAATGCTGTGAATGGGTGTCCGAAAGCCACCCGTAGCAAATACTTGATAGATACCAAGCATATCCATGGGGCTAAGATTGACAGAACCTAGCAAAGCAGAAGGATAGGGCGATATTTTCTCTTTAATACCCATACGCTGTAACTGCTTGGCAAAAGTATTGATTCCAAATTCCATGCCTAAGCGTACCGCTGCTTGGTTATAAGACTGAGACAGAGCGGTGGTAAAGGGGACATAACCATGATCGCGATTGTCATAGTTTCTTGGATTCCATTTCGTACCGTCATTTAGATTGACCGTAATCGGTGAATCATCGACGGAACTCGCCAAATTATAGCGACCACTTTCGAGCGCTGTCATATAAATGATTGGCTTTAACAAAGAACCGACTTGACGTTTGGCGTCGACAGCACGGTTAAAGCCAGTAAACTCACTGCCGCTACCGACTACGGAGACCAGCTCACCAGTCTCTGGATTCGCACTGACCAAGGCCCCTTGTAAGTCTTTGGTTTTGCTGCTGCTACGACGTAGCTCGCCCAGTTTTTTATCGACTGCTTTATCAGCAGCTAGTTGGGCAATAGGATCGAGCGTACTAATAATCGTCAGACCTTCGTTTTTCAGGTCATCAGAATAATAGACGGTATTCAATTCACGTTTGACGATATCGAGAAAATCAGGAAACTGACTTTTGCCTTCGACAGGCTTATCAACGATACCCAGCGACCTATCTATGGCTTTATCATAGTCTGCTTGACTGAGCGTACCCATCTCTAGCATGTTGCTAAGAACAATGTTACGACGTGCTTTTGAATCGTTTGGATGGCGACGTGGATTATAGACACTTGGGCCTTTTGCCATACCGACGAGCAAGGCTTGCTGATCTAAACGCAGCTCGTTCAAGGGTTGGTTAAAATAAAACTGTGCTGCCAAACCAAAACCATTGATAGAGCGGTTGCCGTTTTGTCCTAAGTAAATTTCGTTCAGATACGTTTGCAGAATTTCATCTTTGCTATAATGGAGCTCAAGTAGCACAGCCATTAAGGCTTCATTGGCTTTGCGTTTTAGGGTGCGATCTGAATTCAGATAGAAGTTTTTAATCAGCTGCTGGGTGATGGTTGAACCACCTTGTCTAGAGCCACCAGAGAAGTTATTGATGACCGCACGAGCGATACCGCGTATCGACACCCCTTTATGCTCATAAAAGCCGCGATCTTCCGTGGCTATTAACGCATCGATCAATGGCTGTGGCACCTCATCTAAAGAGACGACCATACGATCTTCATTGCTGTCTGGGTAAATGCCACCGATACTAACTGGCTCAAGGCGAATAATGCCGCTCTTAGCTGGTAAAGTGCTTTGAATCGACTCAATTTTATTACCGGCAATCGTCATTTTTATGACTTGCTCAGTGTCTATATCGCTAGAGCTATAGGTAAAACCGCGGGTATGGATAAAATAAGTATTGCCGGACTTACGATAAGTACCAGTGCGATCATACGCCTTATTGCTTTGATAATTGAGCAGCTCAAGCCATGTCTTAATCGTGCTGTTATCGACATTGGCACCTTGATAGAGCTCAAGTGGCTGCGAGTATACCTTGGCAGGAATATCCCAACGCTTACCTTCGAACTTGTGGGTAATGGTGCGATCAAGCTTGATCAAATACAGCGCCAGTAGCACCATGCCAGCAATAATGACAATTAATAAAATACTACTAAACACCAAGCCGCGCTGCTGAGAGGGTAGCGTGCTGACAGAAGGCGTAGAGAGCTTGGCGTTTGGTAGCTTAGAATTATATTTTTGCACGGATGATGCACCATTTAGGGATAAAAAACTGCCTCATAATGACGCAAATTGACAAATTTTTCAATCTATCATCATCAACGCAGGCATTCATTGGGATTACACTGTGAGGGGTTATACTACTCACAGCACTGGCTTATAGTATAATCGATCTGTTGACGGCTATGTTTATACGAAAACACAGCGCGCTTTTAATTTGCTCTGTGGATGCCATATAAGATAACAATTTACTATTATTCTAACGATGTTTTTTGTATGAATTAGCGGTTGATTCTCCCTCTGTGCTAGCAGTGCCGAACCTATTTAAAATAGCTGTTTTAAGTAAAAGTAAGTACGTTTGATGATAGCAAGTTTACTCAAAGCGAATTGGGTTCGAGCAAACCTGTCTAAAGGAAGTAAGCGCGATTATGTCTAGTGCCCCCTCACCAATGCCAATCTCCAGCCATCATTATGAAGACAACTCTATCACAGAAGGGTTGGTGCTGCCCCTTGCTGGTCATTGTTTTCACTGCGGTGATCCAGTGCCGCAGCCGCCATTTTATGCCGATATATTGGGTAAATCCCGTGAGATGTGCTGCATGGGTTGTCAGTTGGCGTCCCAAAGCATCGTTGAAGCTGGGCTTGAGCAATATTATCTCGATCGCTCGGAAATCAACCGTACGGCAAGTTTGCCCACCCGGCTGACGCGGCTCGAAGCCTATGATCACGATGAGATAAAGTCACAGTTCGTTTATGCTCAAGATGGTCTGTCGGTGGCGGAATTGTCCGTTAATAACTTACGCTGTGCTGCCTGTACGTGGCTCATCGAATCGCGTCTTTATGAGATTGATGGCATCAGTAAGTGTCAGGTCAATTTGACCAATCAGCGTATGCGCGTCATTTGGGACGAGAGTAAGCTGCCTATCAGCCGTATTCTAGCCGTTATCAATGAAATTGGCTACGAAGCCAAGCCTTACCGTCAAGACACCCATGAAGCAATGCTGGCTAAGCACAATAACAAGATGCTGCTACGTCTAGGAATTGCTGCTCTTGGCGCGATGCAAGCGATGATGTATGCGGTCGCACTATATTTTGGTGAATATAGTGGGATGTTGATATTACAGCGCGATTTTTTGCGTTGGGTGTCGTTATTCGTCAGTATTCCCGTGTTCTTTTATGCGGGCATACCGTTCTTTACGTCTGCATGGTCGGCAGTTCGCGCGCGCCAAGTCAATATGGATGTACCGGTCAGTATCGCCTTGATTGTCACTTTTTTCGCCAGTTTGTACGCCACCATTACTGGACACGGTCAGACTTATTATGATTCGGTCAGCATGTTTATTTTCTTCTTATTGGCAGGGCGTTATATCGAGCATAATGCCCGTCTAAAAGCGGCGACGATGGCCAATGACCTAGTAGTGGTGGAACCAGTTTTAGTACAGAAAATTGCTGAAAACAAAGGAGACGCTGCGCTCATTTTGCAGCAGTTACAGCAAAATGCTTTGAATAAAGTAGATACGAGTGCTATTAATCAGGCAGTTCATGAGACAGGTGTTAAAAGTCCAATCAGCGCTGTGGCAAGTGCTCCGATAAAGTACACGCCCAATTTTATGCAGAGTATGGACGCCAATGTCCATCAAATAACCAATCGTATAGCTCAAGACTGGCAACAAACTAGCCATCAACCAGACCTATCAAAGCCAGGTTTATTAAAGCTAGTGTATGGCGCAGAACAAAAACAGATGGTGACCGCCCAAAGCTTACAAGTGGGTGACATCATCATGGTTGAGGCTGGGTCTGAGATTATAAGCGATGGTATTTTGCTTAGTCCAACTGCGACCGTCTCCCAAAGTTTGCTGACGGGTGAAGGTGATTTAATCATCAAGTCTCAAGGCGACTATATCGTCGGCGGGGCGCAAAACGACAGTCAGCCGTTTGAGATGCTGGTCACGGCACTGCCAGAAGACAGTCAGATTGGGCTGATTGATCGGCTGATGAACCGTGCCATGAGTGAAAAGCCCAAACTGGCACAGCAAGCGGATAAGCTGGCTCGTTGGTTTGTGGCGCGGATTTTAGTGTTGTCAGCATTGGTATTTATCGGTTGGTATTTTGTCGATCCAAGCCAAGCTATTTGGGCAACGGTCGCGGTATTGGTTGCTACTTGTCCTTGCGCGCTGTCACTAGCCACACCAATTGCTTTGACTGTCTCTACCAATCGATTGGCCAGCTATGGATTTTTGACCACGCGTGGTCATACGCTGCAAACTTTAGCAGAGATTACTCATGTTGCCTTTGATAAGACAGGGACATTGACTTATGGCAAGCCAAACTTACTGAACATTGAGCTAATAAAACCGGTCAGCCAAAATGAAAACGCTGACTCAAGCGCGTTGCCTTTGCAAAAAGACCGTTTTTTAGGCATAGCTGCGGCCTTAGAAGTAGGCAGTCGTCATCCGATTGCTCATGCGCTACTGACTGCCGCTTATCAATTACATTTGCCACCCACTCAAGCCTTGCAGCATTATCCAGCAGGCGGGGTAGAAGCCATAATTGATGGCGTTCTATATCGTATTGGTCATATGGAATTTGCTTTGGATAAAAGCGCCACTGGTGCAAATGTAGACAATGATTTAACGATTGATTTATTGAGCCATCGTGCCAGCTCAGCGGTTGTGTTGTCTTGTCAAACAACCTTCTCAAGTGGATGGCAAGCGCTGGCGTGTTTTTACTTTAGCGATAAAGTGCGTGATAACGCCCGCTCAATGCTGGATACGCTCAAAGACTTAGGGATTGAGTCTGTGATGCTGACGGGCGATCCCAGTCCGCAGGCGCTGGTCATGGCGGAGAGTTTGGGCATGCAGTCGGCATATAACGGTCTGTCACCAACGGATAAGGTCAATCATATCCAGCAGCTGCAAGCGCAAGGGTCAGTCGTGCTGATGGTTGGTGATGGCATTAATGATGCGCCCGTGTTGGCAGCAGCAGATGTGTCGAGTTCGATTGCTGGCGCGGCAGATTTGGCGCAGGTGTCGAGTGACAGTATCATTCTAAATGGACAAATAGAAGCCATTACAGCTGCCAAGCGTATCGCGGATAAAACGGAACGTATCATCAAACAAAACTTCCGCTGGGCATTGGCTTATAACAGTATCGTATTATTGCCTGCCGCGTTCGGTTATGTCCCGCCTTGGCTTGCCGCCATTGGAATGTCATTGAGCTCGTTATTCGTGGTATTAAATGCGCTGCGTCTAAAACGCGCTTAGTATTAATCCTAAAAAGATGATGGGTTGCCTCACACTTGCTTAGCATTCTATAAATAGTATTTACTTTAGGGTCTGTTGAACATTCAAATATTAGGACTGCTGATCACTAAAATCAGCTCAAACTAGGCGTAAACCGACGATAATGTCGAGACCTTAGCTAGGTTTACAACAACGTTTGGGGTGGTTTTAGCATCAGCCTTTCAGGGCAGGGCTATTTTTTGCCAATACATGGCGAAATTGTCTAACCTAGAACGACTAGGCGTCAAAAATTTCACTGCGTATTGTCTAAAAAATAGCCACTGCCAGTTCCACATTTGAATGTTTAACAGACCCTAGTTCCACCCATAAAAAAACCGCCTTTAGCAAAAGACGGTTTTTTATTTTACGTGTCATTATTATTACATAGGTTTTACATTAGTCTTGTAGGTAGCTGAGCAGACGCATGAATTCGATATACATCCATACTAGCGTCGCAAGAATACCGATACTAAATAACCATTCGTAGTCTTCAGAAATACCAGCTGCTACGCCGCGATCAATGTTATCAAAATCAAGTAATAGCGTAAAAGAAGCGATAACAATCACGAACAAACTGAAGCCAATAGCGATAACGCCACCTTCAAATAAGAAAGGTAAGCTCGAACCGAACGCTAAAGAAAGTACCCACTGCGCAACATAAACGAGCATGATGGCAATAAGCGCTGAGGTGACGATAGAGCGGAATTTCTGCGTTACCTTAACGAGACCAGAGCGATATAGCCCTAGCATAACGGCTGCTGTCACGAAGGTTGCACACATTGCAGTCACTGGCACGCTTGGATACATTCTCATAAAGAACAGCGAGATGCCGCCTAAGAAGATACCTTCTAAGAGTGCATAAGGGACGGCAAAGGTTTTGGCCTTTTGCGGTTTAAAAGTGATAAAGATCGCGAGACCAAAAGCGGCAAACATACTACCGAAGGCCGCCATGGTAATAAAACTTTGTGATAGACCTGCCATCAGCGCATAAAAGAAAAAGCCGATACCAGTGATAGCAGATAAACCAAGCAACAAGCTGGTCTTTTGGATGACACCTTTGACGGTCATCGGCTGACCGCCGATCGCAAGCTCTGCGCGACTGACAATAGGATTGGCCATACATATGTCCTTAATTAAAAATGATATAAATTACTGCTACTTTAGCAAAAGCTCGGTTATTGTCAACTGTGTTTGCGTGACGGCTGTCGAGGCCTGACGCAGCCATAGTATGACTTATTTGTGTTTGATAGCCAATGATGCTCAGTAGCGCTGTAAACACGCTATGAAGGGGCGTGCAATGGTAGATATATGGGGTCGATTACGACAGTTAACAACGATAATTGATAAAACATGCTAGTTTAAGCGCTCATTTATCGCTATCATTACTCTGTACTTTACCGTTATTCCGAGTCGTTTTATGGAAAACTCCGCGCAGTCCGAAAGATTGCCACACTTACATGAATCAGAGCTGTTCCACGCCATCAAAAACCCTGCGTTTCGGCGTATTGGGCTAATGGGGCGCGCAGGCAAGCGCAGCGTCACCCAAAGTCTGGTGCAGATTGCCCAAACGATCAATGAGATGAATCTCACCTTGATAATGGACATGCAAACTGCCCATCTACCAACCTTGGATCTCACTGAGATCGAAAAAGTCAAAATCGTTAAGCGTAGCTTGATTGGCGAGATTTGTGATTTGGTCATCGTCGTTGGTGGTGATGGTTCCATATTGCATGCTGCTGAAGCACTGGCACGTTATCGCGTACCTGTGTTGGGTGTCAACCGTGGTCGTCTTGGATTTTTGGCCGATGTCAAACCTGACGAAGCTGCTTTTAAATTGCGTCAAGTATTGATGGGCGATTATCAGTTGGATCATCGGTTTCTACTGACGATGGAGATACGAGAAGGGCGCAACATTATCCATGAAGATATGGCGCTCAATGACATCGTATTGCATGCGGGTAAGTCGGTACATATGATTGATTTTCAACTGAAAATTGATGGTCATGATGTCTATAGGCAACACAGCGATGGCTTGATTGTTGCGACGCCTACTGGCTCGACAGCCTATGCACTCTCTGGTGGTGGGCCTATTATCCATCCGAGTATGGATGCGATATGTTTAGTGCCCATGCATCCGCATACCTTATCTAGCCGTCCAATTGTGGTCAGTGGTAATAGCGAAGTTTGTATTCGTATCCATGAGGACAATCGCACGCAACCGATGGTCAGTGCAGATGGTAAACCCAGCATACCGCTCGATCAAGAGCAGCGGCTTTATATTCGTAAGCACCCTGATAAGCTGACGCTACTGCATCCACCAGGGTTTGATTTTTATGAAGCCTGCCGTACCAAATTACACTGGAATGTCCATGCCGAAGAATTCAGTCTTGATATCGATGATGATATTATGGATGATGAATAAAAGCAGTTGTCGTATAAAAAATAGTAGCGGAGAGTAAGATGGACAAGCAAACAATATTAGCAACACTAACGCCTGACATGGTCGATAAATTTCGTATGGCTATTGAGCTTGGCAAATGGCCGGATGGTCGAAAATTAACGGCTGAGCAGCGCGACACCTGTATGCAAGCAGTGATGGTTTGGGAACATGAGCATCTACCTGCTGCCGAGCGTACCGGTTATATTCATAAACCCGTAAAAGATAATGGCTCCATCGTCGGTGCTGAATGTGATGTGGAGCATGAGCATCATTATCCCAATATGCCCAATCCTAAAGGTGCTATCCAGCCGGTTAAATTTCTTGATAAATAAGTTTTGTGATAATGATAAATAAGCAAGAGTATCGCTAATCACAGCAGTAGTCGCTCAATAAAAAAGCCACGCTATATAATAGCGTGGCTTTTTGCATGCTTAAAAATAATTAAAGTGCAGTGGTATCAACACTAGGGCGAACGGTCAATGGATTTTTTTGCATCAAAAACCCTTGCCAACCCCAATGTAAAAAATTGCGAATATTGGCGTGGTCAGTACCATTAGGCGTCGCTTGGACCTTGGCATAGTGCTCGCCGAATAGCTTTAGCGTGTCCAACTGATTCAGACCATGGTGCTTAGCAAAACCAAAAATCTTCGCACTGCCTTCATTTTCACCCGCTGCATTATGCACCATACCATTAACGAAAGGAGCAGGCGCATAGCGATAAAAATCATCAATAAAACTGATGACATCATTGAATCCAATGGCTTTTTTATTCAAACCATTAAGTAGAGCCGATACATCTGATTGGCGGATACTCATAAATAAATGACCTCAGAGCAGATTAAAAAATACAGTATTTGTGTACACTGCTTATAAAAATATAATGCTTATATATATTCAATAATAGTTATTGATTAAGCGTTAACTGTTATAGCTTAGCGATTGAAATAGTCTTCGTCATCAAATGAAGGCGCAAAACTGCCTTGCTCAAGATGCTGCATTTGCGACTGTACAGAACGCTCATGCTGAATACGTTGATAAATTTCTTCGCGGTGTACGGCAATGTCTTTTGGTGCATTAACACCGATACGCACCTGATTGCCTTTAACGCCCAAGACAGTCACACTGACCTCGTCGCCAATCATTAACGTTTCGCCCACGCGGCGTGTCAAAATTAACATGCGTCACACTCCTTATGTCGCATCAACAGATTATTACTCATCAGATTACATCTCAATTGCAGGACATTACCATCGCACTAGACATCTCTTGTATTTAACTTACAAGCTACTATGTCTAAAGTTAGGCGAATAGCGGTAATGATAGGTAGATTCATTTAGCCCAAATGAAAGCCCCATTATAGGGGGCATAACAGATACTGTCACGGGTTTTCACAAAACTATTAGCTATATACGAACCAGAGCAATAATAAAAAATAAAAATAGGATCTAATAAGACCCTATTTAATTAAATTTTACTAAAAGTAATCAATAGCCTTTTAATTGATAACTATTAACTCTGGCACATGCTCGTTATAGCATTTATAGTCCAGCGATTTTGCTTTCACCGTCTTCACGATCAAGACCAAATGCGGTGTGTAATGACTTAACGGCTTTTTCCAAGTGTTGGTCTTGAATCAGCACAGACACTTTGATTTCGCTGGTCGATATCATTTGAATATTAATGTTGTTTTCGGCTAAGGTTTGGAACATTAGGCTGGCAACACCTGCGTGTGAGCGCATGCCAACGCCAACCAATGAGACTTTAACAACTTCGCTGTTACCTGATATCTCTTTTGCACCAATCTCATTTTTGACTTCTTCATTAAGCACTTTTAGCGTCTTGTCCAAATCAGTGCGATTAACCGTGAAGGTAAAGTCGGTGGTACCATTATCCGAAAGGTTTTGGACGATCATATCGATTTCGATATTGGCACGACCAATTGGGCTTAAAATAGCAGAAGCGATGCCAGGGTGGTCAGGCACGCCGCGTACTAGAATTTTTGCTTCGTCTCTATTGAACGCGATACCTGAGATGATTGCCTGTTCCATATTGTCTCCTTCGTCTATCGTAATTAGGGTGCCCACGTTATCTTGAAACTCTTGGTCAAAGCTGCCGTCGGTGTTTTCATCAAAGCTAGAGAGTACACGCAGTGGCACGCCGTACTTACCAGCGAATTCTACCGAACGAATCTGTAGAATTTTAGAGCCAAGACTTGCCATCTCAAGCATTTCTTCAAAGGTGATTTTTTCAAGCTTTTTGGCTTTTGAGGTAACGCGTGGATCAGTGGTATAGACGCCATCGACGTCGGTATAAATCTGACACTCATCAGCACCCAAAGCCGCTGCAATCGCAACGCCTGTCGTATCGGAGCCGCCGCGCCCGAGTGTGGTTGCATTGCCTTCGTCATCGATACCTTGAAAGCCTGCCACAATAACGATATTGCCAGCATCCAGCTGCTCGCGTATGTTTTTGTCGTCGATACTTTCGATACGGGCTTTATTGTGAGCATTGTCTGTTTTAATTGCGACTTGACGACCAGTCATTGAACGGGCGCCAATACCAAGCTCTTTAATCGCCATGGCCAGCAGTGAGATAGACACCTGCTCACCCGTTGAGACCATTTGATCGTATTCACGAGGGTCAGGCTGAGAGCTAATCTGGCGGGCCAGATCAATCAAACGGTTGGTTTCACCGCTCATGGCAGAGACCACGACAACCACTTGATGACCATTGTCATGCCAGCGTTTGACTCGTTTCGCGACGTTTTTGATGCGGTCGATACTGCCCATCGAGGTGCCGCCATACTTCTGTACTATTAACGCCATAAAAATCTACCTATTATTCAATAATGACCTTTTATTATCATCGATAAGAGTCAACATGATACTCGTCAATGTTTATATAGATAAAGCCAGATTATAAGAGTTACGCCCTATGTCTTTCATTCATATAGTGGTATTTGCTTCAACCTCAGTGAATGAGTAATATCTTCAAACGTCGACCTTTATACCATATCTACAGCGTAACTTTAAGTCTCAGTACTGCTTAGATATATGGCGATTGGTTATAATGGCTATAACCAATCACGTATTCTATGCGTTATAGACCAGCGTGAAGCTCCGTGTTTTTGCCAGCTTAGCTAAGCTGGGCTTCAATCCAAGCCGGTAGCGCATTGATAACCGCTGCACTGTTACTAGATTTCGGTGCGCCGCCTTGTGCATAGTCAGGCTTACCGCCGCCTTTGCCGCCCAGCTCACCCGCCAAATGACGAATGATGTCACCGGCTTTCACTTTAGCAGTGACAGACTTCGCTACGCTAGCTGCTAGCGCTAACTGGTCATCTTTGTCACCAATCAATACAATGACGCTATCAGGCAGTTTTGACTTGATATCGTCCATCAGCGTACGAATCGATTTGCCATCGATACCGCTTAGGGTGCTGATAAGAACTGGCGTACCTGCGATGGTTTGCACATCATCGAGTAGGTTAGCAGCTTGTGCACTGGCTATTTTTTGCTGTAAGCGCTCTAGTTGTTTTTCTAGGTCGCGTTGCTTATCTGCCATGGTACGGACACGCTGAGCGACTTCAGGGCGTTTTACTTTGAGCTGACTGGCGAGCTCGCTTAATTGTTGTTCGCTTTGCTGAATGTTTTTGACCGCATTCATGCCAGTGACGGCTTCAATACGGCGGATACCAGCTGCAATACCTGATTCGCTAGTGATTTTGAGCACGCCAATATCACCAGTACGTTGTACATGCAAACCGCCGCATAGCTCGATAGAGAAGGGCTTGCGTTGACCATCAACGATAGTGTCTGTACCCATGGTCAGTACGCGAACGTCACTGCCGTACTTTTCGCCAAATAATGCCATTGCACCGTTTTTCATGGCGTCATCAATCGACATATTTTCAATACGAGCAGGAGTGTTGGCTTGGATTTGTTCATTGACGAGACGTTCGATACGGCTGATTTCAGCAGTACTAACGGGCTTGTCATAAGAGAAGTCAAAACGTAAGACTTCGCTTGAAACCAATGAGCCTTTTTGCGTGACCGCGTCGCCCAATACTTCTCTTAGCGCTGCATGCAATAGATGCGTGGCGGAGTGGTTTTTGGCACTGGCCGCACGGATGCTAGAGAGTACTTGTGCTTCAGCGGTTTGCTTAGTGCTAATGTCGCCCATGGTAACAACACCATAGTGAATGATGGCTTGCCCCGATTTTTTGGTGTCTTGGACTTCAAAGACGCCAGATGCGGTACGAATCTCACCAAGCTCACCGACTTGACCACCACCTTCAGCATAAAATGGGGTGCGATCTAATACCACAACGCCTTCCATACCTTCCGTCAAACTATCTGCTGGATTGCCGTCTTGATAAAGCGCGTCAACAATCACGCCATCTTCTTCAAGCTGCTCATAGCCGATGAATGTCGTTGGCGTTTCTACTTGAATGACGCTGCTGTAATCGACGTCGAATTTGCCAGCATCACGCGCACGCTCACGTTGTGCTTGCATATGCTCATCAAATTCCGCTTCATCGATAGCAATACCGCGCTCGCGAGTGATATCGGCGGTCAAATCAAGCGGGAAGCCATACGTATCATAGAGCTTGAAGGCTGCTTCACCAGAGAGCGTATCGCCATCTTTTAGACCTTCAAGTTCGCTGGCAAGCAAACGCAGACCTTGCGCCAAGGTTTTAGCAAACTGTGCTTCTTCTTTTTGAATGGCGTTTTCGATGACGCTTTGTTTGTCTTTTAGCTCAGGGTAGGCTATGCCCATTTCAGCCACGAGCGGCGCGACCATCTTGTAGAAAAAGTCACTATCAGCGCCCAGCTTATTGCCATGACGTACGGCGCGGCGAATCACGCGGCGCAGTACATAGCCACGCCCTTCGTTACTTGGCATGACGCCATCAGCGATTAAGAATGACACGGCACGAATATGATCTGCGATGACTTTTAAGGATGATTGCTGTTCATTATCAATCTCTAAAATCTCAGCAGCAGCATCCATCAAATGAGTGAATAAATCTATCTCATAGTTGCCATGCACGCCTTGCATGATGGCACTAATACGTTCAAGCCCCATGCCCGTATCGACACTTGGGGCTGGTAGTGGTAACAATGTACCGTCCTTTTGACGGTTAAACTGCATAAATACGCAGTTCCAAATCTCGATATAGCGATCGCCATCTTCTTCAGGCGTGCCAGGCAAGCCACCTTCGATATCGGCACCGTGGTCATAAAAGACTTCGGTACAAGGGCCACAAGGACCCGTGTCGCCCATCGTCCAAAAGTTATCAGAGGCATAAGGCGCGCCTTTATTATCGCCAATACGGATAATGCGCTCACTTGGAATACCGATGTTCTTATTCCAAATATCAAAGGCTTCGTCATCGGTTTCATAGATGGTGACATACAAGCGGTCTTTATCAATCGCTAGCCATTTATCTGACGTCAAAAACTCCCAAATGTATTCAATACCTGCTTGCTTGAAATAATCACCAAAGGAGAAGTTGCCAAGCATTTCAAAGAAAGTATGATGACGGGCGGTATAGCCGACATTATCCAAATCGTTATGTTTGCCGCCCGCTCTTACACATTTTTGTGAAGTTACCGCACGGGTATAGTCGCGTGGTTCCATGCCCAAAAAGGTTTCTTTAAACTGATTCATACCGGCATTGGTAAACAGCAATGTCGGGTCATTATGTGGAATCAAACTAGACGAAGAAACAGGGGTATGCTGCTTGCTTATAAAAAAATCGATAAAAGCTTGACGAATATCGGCTGAGCGAAATGGCTGGCTCACAGCGGCTCCTTACTGACGGATGGGATTAAAGATGGCTTTAACATAAAAAAGGATTAAATAATTTTGCAAGCGATTTTAGCACAAACGCCTAAGCTCTTGGTACAAGAGTTACAACTGCTGCGTTATTCTGCGTCTCTAGATATAGTCGATTCAATTTAAAAGTAGTACAAGGCAACCAAGTGTAGATGTATATCAAATACTTCGAGCGAGGTTAACGCAGTAACACTTTTATAGTGGAATGACTATAGTCGATGGTTTTGGTAGCGTATAAAAGCTAATTGGTCAAAATCGCCGCATCGGTCTTGTCGAGTTTGTCTTGTATCAATGGATCCGATTCAATGACTTGCACCGGCAAGTAGCGTAATTGTATTTTGATCGGTAAATAATCAGGGAAATTTTCCGCCATGTCTTGGGTAATAGCGGCTTCAATTTGGCGGACATCGTAGGAGCTTGGAGTGGTCTCGCCCCGAATAACAGCACGAACGATCTGGTTTTTCTCCGCCGTATCGAACTGGGTATTGGTCAGCACATTACCTTTGTCAATAAAGTAGCTATTGATCGCCTCTTTAACACTGCTTTCAAAGACTTGTTGCTTGGCATTGGTTTGTAGATTGATAGTCAGATAAGTACCCAATCCTGCTAACAACAGCAAAGTCACGGCATTACGTTGCAAAAAAGTTAGATAAGTATTGGATTTATAATCGTCCTTCACCAAACGGCGGAATCCTAAAACCCACAAGACAAGCGCATTGGTAAATTGGATCGCAATAATGTTGGTAATGGCTAACAGTAGAGCACCAAAGCCAAGCTGAATCTCACTATTGGCAAATAAAATACCACTGGCGGCAAGAGGTGGCACTAAGGCCGTGGCGACTGCCACACCCACGACGGCGACTGATAAATGCGGTGATACCATCGCATAAGCACCAGCAGTACCACCCGCTAAGGCAATCATTAAGTCCATGGAAGTGGGTTGGGTACGTGATAGGATTTCTGCCGTCAACGGTTGATCTTTATGCAGCCAACCAACGATGAAACCGACCAATACGACCAGTGAGATACCAGCAATAACCGTAATAAGCGACTTACGTAACAGCGGCGCGCGGTAGTCGATAATCGCTAGCGCCACTCCTGTGATCGGACCTAACATCATGGCGACCAACATCGCACCAATGACGACAGCGGCTGAATTGGTCACCAACCCGTAACTGGCGATGATGGCAGAAAGTATGTTCATGATGAAATACATTTTGCTGGGCAGCGCATTTGCTTCAATTCTGACGCGTACTTCTGGATAGTCTACCTTTTGATTATTAAACTGCTCAGCGACAAATTGCTTATAAGACTCTAGTTTGGCTTCTTTTTGTTCTTTGACTTCGTCCTTTTCCTCATCATCATTATCTTGCGCCTTTACAGCAGGGTCTTTATCTGGCTCAGCGTTGGCGTCATTGATGTTTTCTACATTCGTATTTTCTACGGACATGTTTTCGTCTGTCTTAGAATGAGTTGCATCTGCTGTCGGTTCATTATGACTGGCTTTGCTAGCAGTATTCAGCACCGCAGAATCTTTAGTATCTTCTGCTTCAACTGTGGCTTCATCGCCTAGCGTCTCCTGACCATTTTCAGTACCTTGCTTTTCTGCATTATCAGCATTTGACGCGCCAACTTCTGTTTTTTCCATGTCGGCAGATACTTGGGTTTCTGGCTCCGATGTTTCAACGCTCGCAACCACCACATTCGGTCCAAGCGATTCCATCGTTACTTTAGCTTCAGGAGGCTGTGCACCTAGATCTTTTTGCTCGATACCGTCTTGCTCAATGTCGCTTTCAGGATTCGTTGAATTTTCACTATTTAAAGCTTCACTATTTAAAGCTTCACTATTTAAAGCTTCACTATATACAGTTTCACTATATACAGTTTCATCAGTCACATTTGTATGAGCAACAGACTCTGATGCCTGTTGAAGGTCAATCTCGTCTGAGGCGTCTTTTGTCGTTGCTGACTCAACAGGTAACTGTTTATGAGGTAAGGTCATAGCGGAAAACTTTCTTAGAGAATGACAGAAAGTCACTATTGTAATGATAAATTTAGAAAAGCGTATAAGTTTTTTACGACTAGGCAGGCGGGAAATAAGCAGATATAAAATCAACTGATAGCTGATAAAAGCAATGTATTTTGCTATTTCTTGCAATGAATACTATTGTAGATAAATCCTTAATTATATTAGGGTCTTTATGCTAGGTCACCCGATATAACTGGCTTGAAGGTTTTAATTAAATACTTACTTTTTTTGTGGGTTTAGTGTATAAAGGTAGTATACCCACAACAAAAATAAGGAATAAGTTATGAACTGGCCATTATTTTCTGTCATCTATGCAATCGCCTCAACAGTTACCATTGGTGTCTTTATGATTGGCGCTTTGGTCACAGGGTTCAATCAGATACCCCATATCCAAATGGCAGTAGCAGCGGGTATTTTGTGCTCTATTCCTGCAGGGTTATTTTTCACCAAAAAAGTCGGCAGCATTACTGGTAACGAGGAAGGTTACAAAGTATAAGGCGCAGCACGATGGGCGATTCTAAAATTCCTTGACTATATTTTACATTGATATTTTTTCTGCTGATTTATAAACACTGTGTCAGTGTTTGGTCAAATTCAGCCATAAAAAAAGACCCTACCAAGAGGGTCTTTTTTGTTTAGTATTTCTGATTGCTTATTCAATCGACGAGTACGAGTGGTACATTCATCGTTAAGCCAGTTTAGTTGAGGACAACGGTTGCGCCGTTTTCGATATTGGCATAAACCTCTAACACATCCCAGTTGGTCAAACGTACACAACCTGCTGACCCTTGGCGACTGATACCTTCAGGTACTGGTGAGCCATGTAAGCCATAAGAAGGTTTAGACATTCCCATCCATACCACACCTACTGGATTGTTCGGTCCTGGCGGTAACATATGGATTTTCTTTTGAGCACCTTCGCCAACGGTTGCTTTATACCAAGGCATTTTGACTTTATTGATGATCTTAAATGTACCTTTTGGTGATGGTGTGGCATCACTACCAACGGTCGTTGGGTAAGTGGCAACCAGTTTGTCATCATTGTAAGCGTACAGCGTTTTGTCTGCTTTATTGGCAACCACGCGATTGATACGTTGATTGAGCTTTTCACGAGTATTCAATACAGTGATTGTCTCACCAGCGGTATACGTTTTATTTTTATTGAGCTTGTCTAAATAACGTACGTCCATATGGAAGCGTTCACCCAGCATCTCTTTGATATCTTGGTAATAAAGACCTTTCATTTTTGACTTTGCTTCTGAACCAGAAGGAGTGGCCGCGAAGTTGGTTTTTATGTCATCTTCAGTCAGCGTATAAGTCACTAGCACTGGCTTATTAGCAGCGATGTTTTTAACCAAGGCATTCCAAGTTTTTTGATCCATTTTCCCGGTTGCTGGCAAGCCTTTCATGGTTTGGAAATTGATCAGGGCTTTTTTGCTGTTCATACCCCAGCCGCCATCGATAGGACCAGGAGAAGCATGGTTCCAATCGAGCAATGCCTGCATCTTAATGGTCATCGCTGAGTTAACCTTCATGCTTGGTGACCAAACAGCATCGTTAACTTGTGTGGCGTAGTTGGACAAGTTTAGCGTGGTATATCTTTTGCCATCTTTGTCTTCGATGTTTTTGATGGTGGGGTCATCACTGAAGTCTTGACGTTTTTCGCTCTCAGGCAATTCAAAAGCTAAAGGGTCAGATGAGTCAATAGACGAGACATCGCTAGGGGCGGCAACGGCCTGACCTTCGCTCATATCATCAGTTCTGTCAGATTGCTCATCCTTACGGGTCAGCTCTTCTGCGCTTATGTTATCAGCAGTGACTGCTGACGGCTTAGTCTTTTGCTTTGAATCAATCAATTGTGTCATGCGGTCAGCTGGTTTTGCGGCAGTGACAGGAGCGCGACTCTCTTGCACATTAAGGCTGACTTTCTTGGCGATACTAGGCATTGAGTCAGCGGTGCGTACTGGCAATGTGCGAGTACTGTCAGCGGTGGCAGCAAATGCAGTAGCACTGGCGCTAACGACAACGATAGATATGGCAGTAATAAGCGGTTTTATTTTCATCATATTGAGTTACTTGTGGTTGCTACTAATGAAGCTATTATGCGCATAATTAATAAGCTTCGCAAACTTTTGACACATATTTTTATGTCCGTAGGGTGCTAAACGTCAACTGCTGACGTATTCACTACAGTTGGGCAATAATTTAGCCATGGTATGTATGAAGTTTTGCTGGATTTTAACGTAAGTCACTTGTTATATATGCTATTTTTTTTACACTAAAAAGCACAGTGATTGGCGCTATCTAGCGTTTGCGTCTATAATGGTTGGCTAGATTCTTATTTAATAAGTCAGCTCATTATAAAGAGCAATTTAACTTACCCGCATGTCGTCAGTGGACATGTAATCAGCAAGGTGCGATATGTCAGAAGACCAAACAATGAGCGCAGAAGAGTTTCAAAATCAGTACCTCAACGACGATGGTCTAGAGGGTGGTATGGTATTTGATTCAGAGACTGGGCTTCTCGGTGAAGACGATCAATTTGCCAATTTGCCTGCAGAGCTCGAAGAAGCACGCGAGCAGCTGGTCAGTATTCGCGATTTTATACGTTTTTCGGTTACTCAGCTTCGTAATTATGATGTGGTCGTGGCTCAAGGAACGACTGATGAGTTTGCTGAAGCATCGGCGATAGTATTGCATTCTTTGTCGTTAGATTGGTCGGCGAATGAGCAGATCCTAGACTGCCGGTTGACCACATCAGAGAAGCAAGTGGTACTGAGCTTGCTAGAAGAGCGTATCGCTGAGCGTAAGCCTTTGAGCTATTTGATTAATTTATCGTACTTTTGTGACCTGCCTTTTTATGTCGATGAGCGGGTTTTGATTCCGCGTTCACCTGTGGCAGAGCTGATTCGTCAGCAGTTCCATCCGTACTTTGATACCAATGAGCTGGCCAAGCCATTGGGTATGAATGTCAACGATCAGGCAACCGCTTTTTACGATCATGGTTTAGATATCAAGCAACTATCACAGCCTGAGCGTGTTTTAGACTTATGCACGGGTTCTGGTTGTATTGCGATTGCGCTTGCAACACGTTTCGTCGATGCCTTGGTCGATGCCGTGGATATTGATAAAGGTGCGCTTGAAGTGGCGATGGTCAATGTAGATCACCATGATCTTGGTCATCAAGTGAATGTGATTGAGTCGGATCTGTTTGCCAAGATTCCTGCTGAAAATCAATACGAGCTTATCGTTACCAATCCTCCGTATGTCGATGCTGCTATCATGGCAGATTTACCGCCTGAATTCTTATACGAGCCTGAGCACGCATTAGCGGCAGGTCAAGATGGACTGGATCTGGTACATCGCATTCTTTTTGAAGCACCAGATTACCTAAGCCCAGAAGGTCTACTTGTCTGTGAAGTGGGCGATAGCGAATGGGCACTAAAGCAAGCCTATCCTGAGATTCAGTTTGACTGGTTGAAGTTTGCTCATGGCGGTCATGGGGTGTTTGCGATTACCTATGATGAGCTAATGGCGCATCGTCAGCTGTTTGCTCCTTTTGTGCAGATGTTAGACAGTCATCAATAGGTCTAGACTGGCAGTCAATAATTATAAATAATGGGTCAAATTAGCATAAGTTGCGTTTACTTGTTTAAGGATAAATATGGCAGGCAATAGTATTGGGCAGGTTTTTACGGTTACCACGTGCGGTGAGTCGCATGGTGCTGGTCTCATGGCAATCGTCGATGGCGTACCACCGGGTTTAGCATTATCCGCAGAAGATTTACAGATTGATCTAGATCGCCGTAAACCGGGTACGTCTAAGTACTCAACCCAGCGCCGCGAGTCTGACGAAGTTGAGATTATCTCTGGTGTGTTTGAGGGTAAGACAACCGGCACGTCTATTGGCCTGTTGATTCGTAATACCAATCAAAAATCCAAAGACTATAGCGAAATTAAAGATACCTTCCGTCCCGGTCACGCCGATTATACTTATAGTATGAAGTATGGTTTTCGTGATTATCGTGGTGGCGGGCGCTCCTCAGCGCGTGAGACTGCGATGCGTGTGGCGGCAGGTGCTATCGCTAAGAAATATCTACAAGAACGCTTGGGTGTGCAAGTCCGTGGTCATGTCACCCAAATTGGCAATGAGTACAGCAATATTCTAAACCCAAGCCAAATCGATTGGGACTTTGTGAATAGCAATCCGTTCTTTTGCGCCGATGCCGATGCTGTCAGTCGCTTTGAGACTTTGATAGATAAACTACGCCGTGAAGGTACTAGCTGTGGCGCACGTTTAGAGATTATCGCCAGTGGTGTACCCGTTGGACTGGGTGAGCCAGTATTCGATCGTCTCGATGCAGATATCGCTCATGCTATGATGAGTATCAATGCGGTCAAAGGCGTTGAGGTCGGTGATGGTATGGCAGTCGCAGGGCAGTTTGGTCATAGCTCTCGTGATGAGCTGACGCCAGACGGCTTTACTGCCAATCATGCGGGTGGCATCTTAGGGGGTATCTCATCAGGACAAGATATCCGTGTCAGTATTGCACTTAAGCCAACCTCTAGTATTACCACCGCCGGCAAGAGTATCAACACGCAAGGTGAGTCGATCGATATGCTGACCAAGGGTCGTCATGATCCGTGCGTTGGTGTCCGTGCCACGCCTATCGCAGAAGCCATGCTAGCGATTGTGTTGCTCGATCATTACCTGCGTCATCGTGGTCAAAATGGCGATGTAAAGCAGCCGGTAGAGTCGATTACTTAGGGTGGTTTTTCAAATTATACCCTAGAGATTTAAGCCCTTGATTGCTTCTGATAATTTTATTAGAAACAACCAAGGGTTTTTTTGTGGAAGATTAAAAATGAGTGACTCAACAGGTAGGGCGCGATCAGCAAACTAATAATGTAATGGATTCACTTTGAAACAGATGCAGTGCGACTGGGATGAGTTTTTCGTAGCCTTAATAAGAGTTCTAAGCAGCTACTTGATAATCATCAACCGCCACACACTGCTGATGGCGAAACACCAAGAGTAATTGTTGACTGGGAATGGCCAACCAATGGCCGAATTCGATACTATCGATGCCTTGGTTCGATAAAGTCTGTGCGCAATGCTGACGATTGTAGCCTAAGCAATTTTTTATCATTTGGTTTTGGTTAGTAGATTTTTTCATAGCATTTCTATCCTTAGTTTTGATAACGAATTTGAATGACGCTATCGTAAAACAAGCAGATAGAAAACCTGTGTAGGAATGATGGAAGTTTAATGAATTGTCGTTATTAATCATTTTGTTTCTGAGTATAGAAAGTGAGCGCGTCTATTTTAGCCAAATATTTATTCTTTAGCTAAAGGCAAAGTAATACTGACCATCACGCCTGAATACTGCGTAATAGCAGCATTGCTTTCATTGCTTTCATTGATATTACTACTACTGTCATTACTATTTGCTTGAATATTCTTAATAGCAACCTGACCGCCATGATGTTCGATTACTTGTTTCACAAGAGTTAAGCCAAGTCCCGTCCCTTTTTTTGGCGTATTGCCAGACATGCTAGGCTGTGTTTGCTCAGTATCGGCAGTTGAACTTTTCTCTGTTGAAGATGTTGATAGAGGCTCTGATGTAGTATCAGTAGATTGACTCTGGTGCGATAAACTGAAATAACGGTCAAACGCTTTACCAACGGCATACTCAGGTAGTAACTTACCATTATTAAAGATATCAATAGTCACAGTTTGCGCAGAATTGTTTTGCGCGGTGCTGTGCAGATAAATAGCGACTGTGCTATCGGCAAAGTGGATGGCGTTATCCAATACGTTTTGCAGCACCTGTACCAACCAAAACTGGTCAGCGCAAACGCTAGTAGCTGTTAATACTTCTGCTGGTAAGTTCACAGTATCAGCAACTCGTTTATCATCAAGATAGATGTCGATAGGCGCTAGGTGCTGCTGTTGCAATTTAGCGGTATTGTTTTTTGCAAGAGTTTGCAATAACGGTAGTAGAGGTGTCAGCTGCCGATTCAGCTTAAAGCTGGGTTGTTCAACCTTAGCAAGTAATAGCAAACGGTCAATTAATTGCTGCATTTTGATACTTTGTTCACCAATGGATTGGATGAGCATCTGTCGGTCTTCCTCATCAAGCCCGTCGTCTTCTAGCAACTCACTGCTGGCGCGGATAGCAGTTAAGGGGCTTTTGAGCTCATGGGTGAGGGTATGGACATAGTCGGTGACATAGGCACGATTTTCCAACCGATGCTTCATGGATTCGATGGTATTTGTTAGGCTGTTAAGCTCATGACCTAAGTAAAAATAGGGCTTTTTGGTATCCTCTGCCAGCGCACTGGTATATTGGGTAACCAAGGTAATGCTTTGCTTAAGCCACCATGCCACCAGTCCTGCTAATATAAGAGCAGCAATACTCATGAGCAGTGCTGTGATAAGCATGCGATTGCGCGTATTGTCCAAATACGGCAACACGCTCGCGACAGGCTTGCCGACGCTGACGATACCAATCAGGTTGCCAGCGTTATTTTTTATCGGCTGCGCCACATACATGACCGTACCATCGCGCTGACTATGATCTCGTGTCGTACTTCTGGCGCCATATTGACCTTTTAACGTTAAATAAACATCGTTCCAGCGACTATAATCTCGTCCTTCATCATTGTCGGGTTCAGGCAAAGAGTCATATATGACGACGCCTTTAGCATCCGTTACGTATATCCGAAAGCTGCTATAATTTTTGTTTTTATACTCAGGCTCTTGAGTTTCGCCAATTACTGGCATGCCAATAAATGCCGCATCAAGTCTTCTTTGATAGGCATCATCGTATAGCTGCCCTGAAGACAGTGGCATCTGTAAACTTGCCGCCAGCAATTTGCTGGTATCTAATAACGTGTCTTCGATGACTTGCTGTGCCGTCGGTTTGACATAACCAAACAGCTGAGTAAATGCGACCACACCGCAGATAATCAACACCAACGCCAACGTAAGCCAAATCCTAAAAAAAATACTCAAATTCAGCAGTCGTTTTGGTTTAGTCGTTTGCTGCGCGGTGCCAATGGGATGCAGTTTTGCATACCAATTGCTTTGGCTGGCATCAATGCTATTGTCAGCTTTGTTATTAATATGAGTATTAGGGCGGCTATTAGCGCTATCACTGGTTTTATGATTCATATTTTTAGGTATGCTATTTGACGTTATAGAAGATCGATTTTAATCAAAATATGGCTATATAGTTGATACTAAATAAAATGGGTACACGACATGATGATGCGTGACTGGCACAAACTTTTCTTGCTTGCTGTGCCTACGCAGACAGAGGCTACGAAAAATTTATACCAGTCACGCTGTCCCTTTTTTATATTGACCTGACTATAGTTAGTTATGACTAAGCGGGACATAATGCGTAACCCAATCCACGATGAGTATGAATGACCTCAATGCTCGCGTCGACAGTGGCCAGCTGCTTACGAATGGACTTGATATGACTGTCTATGGTTCTGGCCAAGCGATGATCAGGGTAGTCGCTCACAGCGCTGAGTAATTGCTCACGGCTAAAGACTTGATTGGGTGCTTGCAATAATGTCAGCAAAATTTTGCGCTCGGTATTGCTGAGCTCCAGCTTTTGCTCTTGCCACATCAAGGAGTAATTGAGCGGTTGGTAATGCCAAACGCCAGATTGACATTCAAACGTCAATGCGTGCCCTGACATACTGTTCGATGAAGCACGGTTAGTGGTATTATCAGTGGCTGTGGTATGAGTAGCAGATTGCTTAGACAGTAATTGCTCACGTCGCCAAATGGCTTTTAGACGGGCAACCAACTCGCGCGGGCTAAAAGGCTTGGCACAATAATCATCACCGCCCATCTCTAAACCCAAAATTCTATCAACCTCGTCGCTACGAGCCGTCAAAAATACGATAGGGATGTCTTTTAAGCCATCGATATCAGGGGTGTGCCGTATTTGTTGGCAGAGGCTGAGACCATCACCATCTGGCAAGCCAACATCTAAAATAATCGCCGATAGATCTTGCGCCTCAAGGTTATGAAGCATTGGTAACACGCTGCTCGCATTGTCTAGCCAAGTGATTTTCCAGCCTTCACGTTTGCAAGTAACTTTGAGTGACATCGCAATAGCAGGATCGTCTTCTACCAGTAAAATATGGGTCATAGTTTCTATATCGTTTTATAATTTTAGTAAATTATCGTAGCACAAAACAGCAGCCTGCTCTTGCTACCACTATCCAAACAGTGTGAAAACTTGATGGAAAAGCAGGGTATTGAGCAAATGGTTCTTATCCAATGATGCTGATACAACCAATGAAAAATAAAAAACCAGCTTAACAATAATTAAGCTGGTATTGGGCGTGTCTTAATATTAGACACTTAGATAAGAAGAAGTAATCAAATGAGTCTATTTTAAGCCTTTGCAGTTGGCATAATAACTCACTGTAGCAGGCCAATCTGAAAAGATGCCTTGGACACCGACGTCTTGTGCCAACACATCGATATAATTCATCATATCACCATCATTATTGATAGCCTCGCCAAGACCACTATAATACCAGTCACCGCCATTTGCCAGTGGACCTGAACGCTCTATTGACCACGTAATGATTTTTAGGTCATTGGCTTTTGCTTGTTTTGCATAGGCTGACGGTATCATTTTTCCATTGTCATCCGTTGTGACTAATAGCCAAAGTGCTGGCGCAATGATGTTAATGCCACGGGCTTTGATATCAGCCAAGGAGTGCTTCCATGTCGTCGCATCATCTTTATCAAACGTTTTGTTTTCAGCGGTTTCATTACTGTCATCGATGAGATAAACGGCATTGGCACCATAAGCTGGCTCATTCTTTATCCAGTAATCAAGGTCTTCTATATTGAATGACTGCGCAAATACATCGTTTGCAGGCACACCCGCTGCCTTATAAGTCTCTATGAGCTGCTGGCGGTAATCGTCTAAACGATAACCATTGAACGGCATGGTCACTGCGGGCGCTTTTAGCTCAGGCGTGTGCTTCATACCCAGTTGGCGTGCCAATGCGATATGCTCTTTCAAAGTCAATACCTTGCCATTTTGCGAGTACAAGTCTGTTCGCCAAGGCGCAGTCGCATTCATATATTCATCGATACTGGTCGCTTTTTTATTCGCGGCATCCATTTTCCCTGTGAGGGTCTTGAACTCATTTGCGCTAATGTCTGATGTGCGACATTCAATGCTGTCAGCATTGGTCAGCACACCGTTGGCGTCGATAATTGGCGGCACGGTGCACTGTTTGGCCAGCGGGGTAGCAAGAATATTAGTAGTGGTATGCAGATCGTCTTGTGCATGGCGGCAGACCAGCTCACCGTCATTGGTAAAAGCCACGTCACATTCCAAGATACCTGCGCCCATTTGTGCTGAGGCAACATAGCTATCATAAGTGTGTTCAGGCAGTTGTAATGGCGCACCTCGATGCGCGATAGAAAAGTTCGTTTTGCTAGGTACTTGTGCTTTGCAAGCCATCAGCTCTTCTTTTAATGGGCTCTCATCCATATCATTGATCAAATAAAATGGACGAACACCGTAGCTATAGGCGAGCGGTGAGGATGGTTGTGTCGCCAACGGAGTGGTTCTTGCTTGGCTGTCCTCCGTGCAACCTAACATGGATAGTGAGCTGATGATAACCAAAGGTAAAGCAAGATTGATTGTTTTAAACGTACGTTTATCCAGTTTAAGCACTGAATTATTAAAGATTGTCATGTAAACTGTTCCTGTAAAATTACAAAAATAATCCCATTAGTTGTATCAATAGGTATCGAAAAAATCGTCGCTCATTGTTTGTCAAGAGTAGCATTAAGTCGTAAGAACTTATCATCAATGTGCGCATGATGACCATTTTTTGTTCGGTGTCTTATTATTGACCATGTTTCTAGAGTAACAGACGATGTTGAAGATATGATGACACACACGTTATTTGAGTAAAAAAAATATAGAAATGCTTAGGGCATATCCCACTACAGTATTAAGGATAAATATGAGTAACTATTTAGATGCAGTCATTGTTGAACATAACCCTTCTCAAAAAAAGATAGATCGCGCTGTCATTTGGTTGCATGGCTTGGGTGCCAGCGGCCATGATTTTGAGCCAGTAGTACCGCAGTTAGAATTGGCTAATGATATGGCAGTACGCTTTATCTTTCCACATGCGCCTAAGCGCCCAGTGACCGTGAATGGCGGCATGGTGATGCCAGCATGGTACGATATTTTAGAGATGAGCCTTGAGCGCAAAATCGATGTGGCTCAAATTGAAGAGTCTGCCCAGCAGATTAATGATTTAATCAGCCGCGAGATGGAACGCGGTGTTGCTCCTGAGCATATTGTGATTGCAGGATTTTCGCAGGGCGGGGCAGTGGCTTATCATGTGGCACTCGGCTATCCGAAGCGCTTGGCTGGCTTAATGACGCTCTCTACGTATTTAGCAACCAATGACAACATTAGTTATAGTGCTGCTAATAAAGACATGCCAATATTGATTGAACATGGTACTCATGATCCGGTGGTTCCTGTGATCTTAGGCGAGCAAGCGCAGCAGCTTTTATCAGCAAAAGATTATAATGTGTCTTATAATACCTATCCAATGGCACATCAGGTATGTATGCCACAAATTCAAAATATTGGTAAATGGTTAAATAAAGTATTGGCTTAGAGAACTGAACTGAACTGTAACGTAACGTAATGTAATGAGGGTGTTTTATAGGTTGAAAGTTGGCACTTAATTCCTATATAATATTCGACCTTATTGGGGATGTTCTGGCTTCGACGCTGGTGATGAAACTCAATGATGCATGTCGAGAGTATATGTCCTCTCGTTAATCCAACATATATTGTTATAGTCGCAAACGACGAAAATTACGCTCTAGCAGCTTAAACCCAGTTTACTTGGTTTAACCCTGTTTACTTAGTTGCTGATCACCTACAGTTGGTCAACTAAGTTGAAGCGTCCGCATGTAGGCTCGCCACAAGGGATTGTCTCAATCGCTTGGGTTCAAAAGTAGAGAATCGGCTAATCCATCCTGACTGTCGGATCGGTGCAGACTAAAATTAAAGACAGAAACTAAACATGTAGATTCATGAGCGTAATGCTGGCGGACGCGGGTTCAACTCCCGCCATCTCCACCAAATATTTTAAATGAAGTCAGTCACTTAGGTGGCTGACTTTTTTATGGCATGATTTTGTTATTAGCTTTCCTGATTAGCATATGTAAGCTCAACCATATCAGCTATAGACAGTGGTTACTTGGAGGAGTTTAGTTGATTCGGTGTAATGGATATTTTTCATGATGGTCAGATTTTAAATCTATATACCGTCTGACTATTACCAACCGCAAACGCAGTTTTACATTTCCTGTCTTAAAAAATAGCCCTCTATCTTATAGGATATATTAACAAAGCACGACCTACCAAGCATGCAAATGAATGCTGGTTGATGGTCATAAAGTCAGGCGCGCTAACGTATATTATAATTGAGGTCAGGGATATATCCATGTTTGATATCAAGTCATTTTTTAAAAGAGAAGTAGAGAAAAAACTCATCAATGTAGACGATTATATTTTTATGCCTGAGCGAGTAGAGATGGAGCTGGAGGGCGGATTATTAAATTGTGTACTCAACAGTGATGGTCGAGTCGATATTTTTTATAGTAAGCAAGGTGTGACAGAGGTCAGCTCGGCATCGCGTAAGCATCCCTTTACGGCATTCGAAACCGAACTATGTCATGGTGTTTATGATGACGTTATTAATGATTTGATCAAAGAAGTAGACAAGATTATCGATGGCTCTTCTAAGTATTTTAGTCGCAGTAAAATACTGCCTTTTACAGCAGCTCTGTCACAGAGTCCAGTTGACAAAAACAAGTTCTAAGCCAAAGTAATAAGCCAAAGTAATAAGCTGAGAGGAGTGGATGGTACAAAGGCTCAGCAATAAAAAGGGTGCGTTATTTATAACGCACCCTTTTTATTGTTTTCTACTCTCAACGAACATTACTTTAATGCTTTAAATATCTGTAGCACTTAACGATACTTATATTTTCATCCCGACTGCTTTATTTGCAGCAGCTAAAGCAGAGACGTTGGTGATAGGACGAGATTGACTGCCTTCAACCAAGTGATTGGTCTTCGTCTGAGTATACAGCCCTTTGGCAAAGCGAGTACTGTCATCGCGCTCAGTCAGTGTATCCGTATAATACCAATCGCACTGGCAGGCCTGCTCGGTGATATCAAGTAGCATATATCCATGATCGGTTTGATTGTTAAACTTCTGGTGGGGATTAGCCTCTGCTCCATTGTCATTTTCAGGGAAGGCAAGCGAAGTCAGAGCAGGGCAAACGAACTCGACAGCCAGCGACCCTGCACCAGTATTTGGGTTGTAGCTGCTAGCATCGAATGGGTTTTTACAGACATCAAAAGCGAAAGAAGCATGGTAATCGCCAGTCAGCACGACGGTGTTATCGATATTGTTGTCTTCAATAAAATTGAGCAGACGATCGCGCGCACTGGCGTAGCCATTCCAAATATCTCCGGAGTTGGTCGCAGATGCACCTTTAAACGGCGCTAAAATGACTTGTTGTCCCAGTATTTGCCATGTCGCATCGCGGCGTTTACCTTCTAGCATATTTAGATAGAGCCAGTTTTCTTGCTCAAGTCCAAGCAGTTGGCGCTCAGGCTCATTACTGGCTGTCGCATCTAGCTTTTCACGGCCAAATATACGCGTGTCTAACATATTTAAATCGAACAATTTACCAAATTCAAAGCGTCGATAAATCCGCAGCTGACTGTCGAGCTCGTTGCTGCTATCGTCACGGATAGGCATCCACTCGTGATAGGCGCGAACCGCTGACATTTTGCGCTCTATATAGCTGCCTTTACTTTCAGTATGGAACCGAGCACCACCCTTCCATGAGTTGTCTGCGATCTCATGATCATCCCAAACAGCGATAAAGGGATGTTGGCGATGACATTCTTGCAAGTCAATATCAGTGCGATAGCAGGCATAACGCAGGCGGTAATCTTTTAAACTGATGATTTCATTCTTTGGGTCTATCGGACGCTCTTCTATCAAGGATTGATCGCGATAAAAGCCCTCTGGATACTCATAGATATAGTCACCTAAATGCAACACGGCTGATATATCTGCTTGTTTAGCGATATCTGCATAGCCATTAAAATAGCCATAACCATAATTAGAGCAGGAAACCACTGCTAAGCGCACGCGTTCTACTTCGCTGGCTGGCAAGTCTGCATTGGGTATCGTGCGCGTGCGACCGATAGGGGATGTATAGCCTAAAGCTTCAAAAGCGTAATAGTAAGTGGTATTAGGTTGGGGAAGTTTTGGGTCGACTTTGACCGTAAAGTCAGACTCTGAGGTGGCCAATGCTCTGCCGCTAGCGACAATGTTTTTGAGCTCTGGATCTGTCGCGATGACATATCCGACTGGAATGCTAGTGGCACTGATACTGCCGTCATTGGTGATTCGTGTCCACAGTATCACTCGATCATGCAAAGGGTCACCGCTGGCGATACCATGTACGAAAGGTGCTGCACCTTGATAACCTAAATCGTCTACCTTATCTAAGGTATTTGAATTGGTTGAGTCATCGTCTGATGAGCAAGCACTTAGCTGGGTCAACAAAGTACCTGCTACGGTCACCTGACCGCCTAGTTTTATAAACGCACGTCTTTTCATCTATCATCCTTGATATTGGTTAAAAATAAAGTCCATTTGTAGTCGGTTCAAGATAACTGGGGTATAAGAGAGATAAGTCAAAGTAATGCCAGTAGTAGACGGAGTGAGCCTAATACCGTATCCGATTTATACGAGATTGACTATATTCTTAATAATTTATATGAATAAGCTGGGTTAAGCAATCGCTAACCCAGCTTATGTTCATTCCAAAAATACAAAGCGTTTTAATTTATTTGGTGAAATTTGCATAACACGTTTGTAGAGATTTGGCGACGACTCTAGTTACCAACTGTGTGCGATACTGTGTGTCTATCGCTGCATTACCCAATTCAACGATGGTCACTTGCTGCGGGGCTTGCTCACTGACACAGCCACAGACATTGCTTTTTATGGCTTCTTCTTGCGTGTCAGTCATGGCTACACTGGCAATGCGCCAAGCGCTTTGATTTTCAATCTGACTACGGCATTGATTATCAACCGCTGCTTTAAATACGTTCATACCGATATTATTTGCTGTACCAATCGCATTGCCAGCATTAGTATTCATACCGTCCGTCGTTGTGCAACCCGCTAGGGCAAAAGTAGCAAGCATAGCCGTTGAGATTAAGATTTTTTTCATAGGTTAGTCCTTTAAAGTGTCAGCGCTATTTAAAACTGTATATTATCAGCAAAACCTAATAATGACACCATTAACTATACCGTATATGATTTTAGAGGATTCACTCTGTTAATCCAGCCATGCATAAGGATGATAATACGTATAGGCTTTATAACCAATGTATCCAATAATCATCAGTAAACTACCCACGATAAATAACCAGGTAGTGATGTGTTTATACGAAAATTCATCAAAACTATCATTAAATGTTGCAGAAATACTAGCGATGAAAAGCATGATGCAACCCAACAGTAGCATTACTGTTGACGTGAACTCATAACCATCTATTCTAAAATGTGGCATGTAATAATCTACGTATAAAATTCATCTTAATGTAACGAGTTTTATAGATAAGAGAGATGAAATTTACATGGAGTATTTATGTAGTAAATTCACTATAAAAGTTCGTATTGTCGACCCACTTGGATCTGACTATGCACAGAGAAGTGATTCAAAATATATTTTAACTAGGGGTAAAATGTCATATGAATCGTAAGTTACTTATTTTCTGTGTCTTAATTGCTTTGATACCCAGCCTGTTTTTTATAAGAAGTGTATATGTGATGTCTGATTATCATATAGAGCAGTGTCATTGGAAAGGCTCTGGATCAAAAGTCATGGGAGATGGATTTAGTTTTGATAACGATGTTCGGCTCGAAGATGGGGTAATTCTCATGGATAAGCAACCAGCGGCAAAAATAATGGTTAGAAAATATCGTCCTTATGCAGATAACATTATTATAATTAGTGATATAGAGTATTCTGAGTTAGAGATGTATTATGAAAAAGGCTGTCATTAAATTGAGAAATTAAACCCATATATGCGTAACTAAGCACAAAAAAACCAGCTAAGACAATGCGTCTTAGCTGGTTTTACTTTATAGAGCTACTCTCTATTGTTTAATAGAGTTAGACATTCTTACCGTGTTGCTTTTGCTGAATGTCTTTTGCCAATTTGTAGCACTCTTCGATATGATCATTCGCGATTTTTTTGAAAATCATATAGCCCATTGTGGCAGCAACCATTTGACCACCTAACGGGATGAATTTCGTGACTTGCTTGGCAGCGATACGACCGCCGAAGCCTTGTACGGTTTTTTTGACGATACCGCGCGTTGCCATTAATCCTGCAAAATCGACAGTACGATCTTTTAGAGCGCCCCAATGAATCGCGCGTGACTCTAGGTCAACTGCTGATTGACGTCCTTCAATCAAGCCAAAGCGTTCACTGATTTCTGGCAATAGCTGAGTAAGCATGCCCGCATCCACAGCGACATCAAAAAATGGCACAGGAATGATGGCGACACCGGCAGAATATTTGGCGCGTTTTTTGACCAGCTTTTGGCACTCTTTTTTGACTGTTTCCAAATCTAGGCTAGGATCGATGGTATTTGGTAGTTTTTCAGCGGTTGGTGTGGTTTTCATAACGCATCCTTATAAATAGTTAAAATAAAAAAATCAGATTAAAAGTCTCAATAGATAGCAAGTCTCTCAGTTGGTTACTATTTTATGGATTTATAAGAGGCATACAATCATTGCTTTGTAGCAAAATGCAGAAAAATACAGTCACTATGCACCGTTTTTGTAAATGCGCAGTTATGTGCGCTAGACAGGTAAGCATGGATAACTTGATTTATGCAGGCAGTAAAGTATGATTTATTGCAATGTAATGCAATAAAAAACGATATACCGAGACATTATAAATTACCATTGTGACCCTTTGCTAAAGCCAGTAGAATAGCCTCATGCTAAATTTAACCCCCCGTTATACCAGCACTCGCATCGACGAGTTGCCCACCGCGTTGCAACCACTTGCTGCCCAATCATTAACGCTCGCTCGCTTATATGCAGCTCGCGGTATTACCCAGCCCGATGAGCTTGAGACTGGCCTGTCAGGTCTATTGCCTGCAGAGATGCTGCATGGCGTCACAGAAGCAGTGCGTCTATTAGACGTGGCTATCGATGACGGTCAGCGTATCCTTATCGTGGGCGATTTTGACTGTGATGGCGCGACCAGTACCGCGCTGATGATGCGTGCACTCACAAAAATGGGCGCAGTCGTCGACTTCCTAGTACCAGATCGCTTTAAATACGGTTATGGTCTGACGCCAGAGATTGTCGAATTAGGCATTAAGACGTATCAGCCAGAGTTGATTGTCACCGTAGACAACGGTATATCAAGTCATGAAGGCGTGGCACGTGCGCAGGCCGATGGCATCACTGTGATTATTACGGATCATCATCTGACGACCAAAGAGACGCCACCTGCTGAAGCGGTGGTCAATCCCAATCAGCTCGACTGTAACTTTACCAGCAAAGCGCTCGTAGGGGTCGGCGTGGCATTTTATGTGCTCGGACGCTTAGCCAAGCTGCGCCGTGAAGCCGATAAATCTACCGTGCAAGTCAGTCAGTATTTGGATTTGGTGGCGCTAGGAACAATTGCTGACGTTGGTGTGCTGGATAAGAACAACCGCATCTTAGTGCATCATGGGCTAGCGGCTATCCAGCAAGGGCGTTGCTGTCTGGGTATATTGGCACTGCTTGAGCAAGCGGGCCGTGATCCTAAGAAGATGCAGGCGCAAGATTTTGGTTTTGTATTAGGACCTCGCATCAATGCTGCTGGGCGCATGGATAATATGCGCATCGGTATCGAGTGTTTGTTGACCGAAGACTGGAGTACGGCGCAGCGCTTGGCGCAAGAGCTTGAGCAGCTAAACCGTACCCGTCGTCACGTAGAAGGTGAGATGCGCGCGCAAGCGGATAGCATCGTACAAGCATTAGCTGCTACTAATAACGATAATGATGCTGACGAAAGCGGCGATACTATTATTCAGCATAACACTGAGAGACAAGCTGTTAATAATCAAGATCGCAGCATTATTTTGTATCAAGATGACTGGCATCAAGGTGTTATCGGTATCGTCGCTGGACGTTTAAAAGAAAGTCATTATTTGCCCAGTATCGTTTTTGCGCCAGCAGATACAGAGCGTACAGGTGACGACGATGCTATCAAAGGTTCGGCGCGGTCTATCGCTGGCGTGCATATTCGTGATGCGATTGAACTAGTTGCTGAGCGCCATCCTGACCTAATCAGCCATTTCGGTGGTCATGCGATGGCAGCAGGTCTGACCTTGAAGCGTCGCAACTTTGAGGCATTTGCCACAGCGTTCAATGACGTCATGGCACAGATGGACGATGACGTATTTGCAGAGCAGAAGTTCACTGATGGAGCGTTGCAGGCGAGCGACTTTAGCTTGTGGTTTGCTGAGCATTTGGCCAATGCCAGTATTTGGGGTCATGGCTTTGCACCGCCGATATTTGATGGGGTATTTGAAGTATTAAGCTTTAAGGTATTAAAAGACAAACACCTTAAACTGTCGCTGCGTTATCCTGATGTGCAGTATCCGATTGAAGCGATTTATTTTAACTTCGATAGCGAGGCATGGGACTATCGTGCCGAAAAAGTGCACGTGTTATTTCAATTGGATATTAATGAATGGAATGGCAAACAAAGTCTGCAACTGATGGTAAGGGACTTAGCAGTCGTTAATGAATAAGGATGTTACCTTATTTTAAGACTACGAAAAGACAATAATAAGGCGTCAACTGTGTTTAAGGTTGACGCTTTTTTAATATTGGCATTGTAGGGCGTGTCTTCATTTCAGAAATGGCGATAAAAATGAGATAAATTGCCGTCAAACAAGAAAAATAGCGTAGATAATATCGGGATATTAACAAGCTATTTGACGATGTTTGGCAAGATTTAGCCATTTTTAGCCCATTTAGATGACTATCGAGTGAATTGAAGACACGCCCTAGGGTTTAATACTTCCATTCAAGAGCAGGAAACTGCCAATCGTAGCGAATGGCGAGCATTCTTAACGTAAAAATCGTAGTCATGGCAGAGATGTCAGCAATCCAATCCGCCACGCCTAAATTGTGCAGGGCAAAGTATAGAATGCCGCCTGTTAAGGCTGCGGTGATATAAATCTCTTGCTGTAGCACCAGCGGAATCTCATTGCAAATCATATCGCGGATGATACCGCCGACAATAATAGTAATCACCCCAAGCAATAAGGCCACAGGCACATTGGCGCCCATGCTATCGGCAACCTTGATACCAATCAAGGTAAAGGCTGACAGACCAATGGTGTCGGAGAGCTTGAGAAATCTATCGACGCGTCTTGAATTAGGACGGAAAAATATTTGTGTCGCTAATGAGCAGAAGGTAATGACGGTCAGGTAGCTCATATCTACCATCCAAAACAGTGGATGACGATCCAAAATTACATCACGGACGGTGCCGCCGCCGATAGCGGTCACGATTGATACCAACAAGCAGCCAAAAACGTCGAATTTTTTGTGTTTTGCTAGGATGGTCCCTGAGATACTACAAGCCACAATGCCGATCATGTCAAACAAGTAGAGCAAAGAACGCGGGTCGAACGTCGTGATCAGTACCGTAGGGTCCAATGCGATAGCCAACATGTGCGAATCTCAGTAAGTTTTTATGATGATTGGCTAAGCATTATAAGCGAATATAAGAGAGGTTGCTTTTTAAACAATCCAAATCCGTCTTATTTAACCAAGCGAATAGAAGGCAGGTGCCAATCAAAGCGCAACGCTAACATCCGTACTGCAAAGATAACGCCCAGCATAATAAATTCATTTAATCCAGCATCCATACCCAAACTGTCAAGCAGCAAATAAGTGACCGAGCCTACAATACTCGCAGAGATATAAATCTCGCGCTGGAGCACCAGCGGTATCTCATTACAAATAATATCACGTAGCATACCGCCAATAATGGCTGTCCAAACACCCATCATAATGGCAATCACGGGCGACATATCTTGGGTCAATGCTATTTTGAAACCAATAACGCTAAAGGCGGCTAGTCCAATGGCATCAAAGAGTTTGAGCGCGTTATCGATCTTGTGATACAGATGAAAAAATATCTGTAGGATAAGGGAGGTGACGGTGATGACAATCACATAGTTAAGATCGGTCATCCAAAATAGCGGATGGCGATCTAGCGCCATATCGCGTAGCGTACCACCGCCAATGGCATTGACCATCGAAACTAAGATGCAGCCAGCAATATCGAAGCCTTTATGTTGGGCGAGCAAAGTACCGGCGATAGCACAAGCAATCACACCAACCATATCGAGCAAATACAGCAGAATATCAGGAAAAATAAAATTATTCATCATAGCGTTATTTGGTCTCACCCATCTTTGGCAAATAGTACCAGTCCCAACATAATCAGCCCAATACCGACCAACCCCAATGTGGAAGGTATCTCGTTGTTGAGCAATAATATACCGCCTATCAAGGCAAATATCACCTCGCTGGCTTGGGTAGAATCAACGCCCGCAACCTCACTTGAGATAACCGCTTGCTCACGTGCATACAAAAATATGGTGGTCGCTGCCACACCCGCCAATAGAGCAACGAGTAACGTATTAAATATTTGTGAGACTTGCGGTTGATCAGGGCGCACTATAATGCCTAAAAACATCCAAAAGGGCAAACTCCCGAGCGTCATTAGCCATACTTTATTAAAGGCATTTTGCAGCAGCGTGGTTTCGATAGAGGGAATACGAGCAATTAGGTTTTGTAAGGATGATGTTGCCGTCTCACTTTTATATGTACGATCGATATCGGTAGCATCATATGTGGCAGCTGGTAAATCATAGGCTTCAGATATGAGTGGCTCATTACTATTGAGATTGTCTCGTTGAGCCTTTAACGCCGCTGCTTTTTGTAGATGGGTATTACGCTGGCGAGCATTATGAGACGCTTGCCAAACCAATTGATTACCAATGGGATAGCTAAAAGCGGCGATGAGAGCAGGTAAGGCGCCATAGAGCAGCATATCAGACATGGGGGCGGCATCAGCATCGACTATGGCCGCCGCGTGCAATCCTTCGCTGACATTGACCAGTACCACACCGATAAAGACAATAACGGCATAGACGATGAACTTTTTATCAAAACGTTGGCCAAATGCCAGTAAGACGAGCAGGCTAGTCACGACGGTAAACATAAAGGTGGCTGCTACCACCCAACCGGCGACATGGTCGGCGGCATAGCAAATACCCGTATAAAATAGCCCAAATCCGATACTGCCAGTCATGCACCAAAAACCCCAGTGCTGAAAAAAAATCGCTGTCAGCGCTTTAATACGACCAAAACCATGCTGCATCACGATAACAGCGGTGATAATCAACCACATAAAGACATAGCGGAGACTGGCTGACCAAAACCAGTGACCGCCTGCATCACTCATCAGCTCGTTTAAAATAAAAGTGGAACTAAAGAACGCACCCGCCAACAAGCCGAGTAAAATGAGTTTGACCATCCCTGAATCCTTACCGTTGGCTATATGTCCGTTCGTTTAGTGATTTTTACCTGCTTTTTTGTGGGCTTTTCTATTTACCTTTAGCATCTGCCCAAATGATTTTGTGCAATTGTAATTGAAAGCGGACAGGCAAGGCATCAGCCAGCATCCATTCAGCAAGTTCTCGTGCTAAAACAGGTACGTCAGGGCTAAGCTGTTCATCGATATCATCGGCGACGTTAAACATCGGAGAAAACCAAACGGTTCCGACCAATTCATTTAGCTTATGCTCGATCAACATGGCTTGCGCCCAGTCGTAATCTTTACGGTTCATGATGACAAACTTGATTTGGTCATGCTGAGTAAGATGGTCCAAATTTGACCATAAGTTTTTATCGACCTCGCCTGAGCTTGGTGTTTTAAGATCCATCACCTTGCTGACCGCTGTTGGTACGTTTTCTACCGTGAGCGCGCCTGCGGTTTCAAGGGATATCTCATAATCATCGCTCAGCAAACGTTTCATCAATTCAATGGCATTCGGCTGTGCTAATGGCTCGCCGCCAGTCAGACAAATACGCTTGCAAGGATAAGCTTTTATGGTTTCTATAATGGTCTCTAACGACTGACGTTCGCCGCCCGTAAAGGCATATTCGGTATCACAATAGACACAGCGCAGCGGGCAGCCAGTTAGACGCACAAATATCGTCGGCAAGCCTGACGTTATCGCCTCACCTTGCAAAGAGTAAAAAATTTCAGTCAGACGTAATCCTGCTTCAGGATCAGTGACAGGAATAGCGGCGGTGCGTAATGGTGATTCACTCATAATATGTCAAATACAGTTAAAGGTTGATAAGGCGATCAGGCACTTATCAATCGTAATAGAAAAGGCAGATGGTTGTGTGGGTGTTTTTATGTTTGCATAAAGCCAAACCAACAAAGGATTATAACGTAACACCTTATATTAAGCTGCAAAAAAGATGCTGGAGTCATCCTCCAGCATCTTTTTATAAAATAATATTATTTAACAACTAATGGTACGTGCTAAATATTTAGGCTAAGCGTAATAGCTCATTTACCGATGTTTTTGCACGAGTTTGCGCATCTACTTTTTTCACGATGATAGCAGCGTACAAGCTGTGCGTGCCATCTTCTGACGGTAAGCTACCCGGTACGACAACAGAACCTGCTGGTACACGGCCGCGATGAATCTCGCCAGTCTCGCGATCATAGATACGCGTTGACTGACCGATAAATACACCCATCGAGATGACTGAGCCTTCTTCGACGATCACGCCTTCAACGATTTCAGAACGCGCACCGATAAAGCAGTTGTCTTCGATGATCGTTGGATTCGCTTGTAATGGCTCCAATACACCACCGATACCAACGCCGCCTGATAGATGCACGTTTTTACCGATTTGAGCACATGAACCCACGGTCGCCCACGTATCGACCATCGCGCCTTGATCGACATATGCGCCGATGTTGACATACGACGGCATTAATACTGCGCCTGCTGCGATGAATGAGCCTTTACGAGCGACTGCCGGTGGTACAACGCGTACGCCTGCTTCCTTAAACTGTGCTTCAGTCCAGTTAGCAAATTTAGTCGGTACTTTGTCATAAAACTGTACATGCTCGCCAGCTGCTTGAACGTAGTTGTCGTTTAAACGGAATGATAGTAATACGGCTTTTTTTGCCCACTGATTGACGACCCATTCGCCATCTTTCTTTTCGGCAACGCGCAAGCTACCATTGTCTAGTTGCTCAAGGACTTGATTGATAGCATCACGTACGTCTTGTGGCATAGTGCTTGGGCTGTATTCATTGCGGTTTTCAAAGGCTTGTTCGATGGTTTGTTGTAATGACATGGATAAAAATTCCTAAGATGGATGAAAGGTAAATAAAAAGATTTTATCGTTAACTATATCGTAAAGAATCGACTAAAAATATTGCCTGCCACATTGTCGCTAATTTGGCAGCTTTTAGCAAATAAGTTGGGCGTAATGGTCATTGCTTATAATAAATAATGCCGTCTAGACCGTTGAGCTATTATCGTCTATCCATTCTAAGATATCGTGATAGACCACTTTATTAGCCTGCTCATGTAGGGGCTCATGGCGCATGTTTGGATAGAGCTTTACACTCACGTTATTAAAATTTTGTTTCTTTAGGCGGCTGACAATATTGCGAATGCCGCTGCCCATGTCACCGATGGGGTCGCTTTTTCCACTGGCAAAAAGCATCGGAAAGTCTTTGGCAATTGTCGTCGCCCAGCCTTTATGCAAGCTAGTTGCCATCAAGGTAAACAGCGTCATAAAACCATTATTGGTAAAGTCAAAACCTGTGAGCGGATCGGCTTCATAAGCGGCGATATTGGCTGGGTTTTCACTGATCCAAGCAAACTGTGAGTCAGAAGTACGGTTATTAAGCTTGCTGTTAAGTACCTTGTTCATTACCTTGGCAAATACGGCGTTTGGCTTTCTTGGTGCAGCTTTTGCCAATAGTTTATTGATTGGTAGTAGCACTTTGGTTAACGGATTGGCATCAGCAGTACCCATCAAGATAGCACCAGCAAAGTCTTGAGCATGGTGCTTTAGGACATTACGGACAATAAATGAGCCCATAGAGTGTCCCATGACAAAGTGCGGCACATGAGGATGACGAGCCTTTAAGCTATCAGCCATAACGATGACGTCTTTTAACAATGACTGCACCGGATGCTCGCTACCAAAAAACCCCAAATCAGCGTGTGTTTTTACCGTTTGACCATGACCAAGCTGATCGTAAGTTGCTACGGCAACACCATTATCAGCCAAAAACTGGGCAAAGTCCGCATAGCGACCGCTATGCTCTGACATGCCATGGACGATCAGTAGCGTGGCTGTAATCTTTTTGTCGCTATCGCGCGGCTCAAAGAAGGTATGATGCAGATAGTGGGTATTATCAGAAGAAGTGATCTGGTCAGAATTACTCATAAGCGTAGAATCCTTGCATGGTTAGAGGATAAAAACAAACTGTTTTTATGGTTTTTAAGTGTTTAACGACGAGCACTAAACGTATTGTCAATATGGCTTTGCTATGGAATAAGCCGTTAGTCAGGTTGTATTATCAGGATAGATGATTGCTGCCACCAATTTAATCACAAAGCCTTAGCAGGTCAATATTATTTACTGAATCGTCGTTATCGTACAATAGTCTTGCTTTAAATGCTTTTAACTTATGTTTTAATTTCTATTGCCAAACTATTTAAAAACTATCAAAGACATTGAGCGATGAGATGGCCGAAAAAAAGACACTTGTAAAAATAATGCCTGTAAAAAAACTACTGTTGGCAGGTGCTGGTCATGCGCATATTGGCTTGTTGCGTCGACGCTGTGTGACGCCTTCCATCAAATTAGATATCACATTAATCAGCGCACAGCCGCAGTTTGTTTACTCTGGTATGTTGCCTGGTTGGATGGCGGGACATTATACTTTAGATAATATCCGTATCGATATAAAGTCACTCTGCTCTCAAGCAGGTGTGCGCTTTATTCAGCAGCCAATCGTAAAAATAGACGCTAAATCTCAGCAAGTCATGACCGCTGACGATAGGCATTATAGCTATGATGTATTGTCATTAAACACCGGTGCAGATACTGATATGCGCTGGTTACATAATGCTGAGACGAGTAGCGTTATTACTATTCGTCCATTATCAGAATTTATCACACATTGGCAGCAGATTCTGACGGATGCTCGACAATCTAAAAAGTATCAACTGGCTATCATTGGGGCTGGAGCAGCAGCGATATAGTCATTCCACTATAAAAGTATTACAGCGTTAACCTCGCTTGAGGTATCACATATACATCTACACTCGGTTGCCTTGTACTACTTTTAAATTGAATCGACTATAGAGTTGGTCATGGCCGCTCAATTCGCGCTACAGCAAATCAACACTAACCATCAAGTGACACTGATGTGCGGTGAGCATCTTTTATCGGGATTTAATCCGCGTTTTCAACAGCGTGTTATGAAGCAGCTATATCGCCATGGCATTAGGATGGTTCAGGAGCGCGCAACAGATTATCGTGATGGTCAGCTGTCAACCGCTACTGACTCGTTGACGATGGATGCAGTTATCGCTGCGACAGGCGTGATGGGGTCGGCATGGACAGCTGCTACTGACTTGCAAACCATTGATAATGGTTTTATCGCTGTCAATGCCCTGCAACAGAGCATCTCCCATCCGAATGTGTTTGCTGTCGGCGATGTAGCAACGCGAGTAGATGAAGACATGGCACATTCGGGAGTTCATGCGGTACGTGGCGGTGCTATAGAAGCTGATAATTTGCTAGCATATCTGAGAGGTGAGCCTATGCAGAAGTATCAGCCCAAAACACGTACGCTATATTTATTGTCTTGCGGCGATAAATACGCTATCGGCAGTTGGGGCAAGTTTAGCGTGCAAGGTCGCTGGGTTTGGTATCTAAAGCGGCAAATCGACAAGCGCTTTATAAATGCAAAATAACGCTTTTGACCCGCTTTATAATTTACATTTGACCATGATATTTCCTTTTTAATAAAAATATTAGGGACATAATACGGTATCATTGATTAGTTAAACTGGAAAGAAAGCATAAATTGATTAGTAACTTGTCAATAATAGCTATGATTTCTATTGTGGTTTAATGATGATACTCAAGATTTTTCATTATCAATGAGTTTGTATGACTACTGAGACTGAGTCAAAACTGACTTAATCTGCTAATAAAATGCTACTGAATGGATTCAATAATTTATGAAATCTACCATTGAACTACTCGAATTTACCGATTTTCCCGCTATCAAACGCCGTCAACTGACGATATTACAAGTCAATATGGGCTACTTATGCAATATGTCTTGCGTCCATTGCCACGTGGCTGCCAGTCCTTATCGGACAGAGATGATGTCGCGTGAGCTGGTTGAGATGATACCCAAAGTGCTGCAAGCGCAAAATATTGACACGCTTGATTTGACGGGCGGTGCGCCTGAGATGCATGAGGACTTTAAGTATTTGGTAAAGGCGGCTCGCGCCCTAGGTGTCAAGGTAATAGACCGCTGTAATCTGACTATCCTCATGGAAGATGGGTATGAGGACATGGCGCAGTTTTTAGCAGACAATCAAGTTGAAGTGGTGGCATCCTTACCTTGTTATTCCTTAGAAAATGTAGACAAACAGCGCGGTAAGGGCGCGTTTGATGACAGTATATTGGGACTGCAAAAGCTCAATGCCTTAGGTTATGGCAAGCCTGATTCAGATTTGACATTGAATTTGGTCTATAACCCACAAGGTGCCACGCTGCCGCCCAATCAACAGCAGCTTGAAGCGGACTATAAGCGCGAGCTAAAAGAGCATTTCGAGATTGAGTTTAATCAGTTGTTCGCTTTGACCAATATGCCGATTCAGCGTTTTGGCGCGGTGCTGTTGGCCAAAAATCAATTCCACCCGTATATGGATTTGCTCAAAGAAAATTACGTGGCTGCCAATTTAGCCGAAGTCATGTGCCGCTCGACCATCAGTGTCAACTGGTTGGGTGAATTGTTCGATTGTGACTTCAATCAGCAGTTAGAGATTCCTGTACCCAATAAGTCGCGTCAGCACCTAAGCGATTTGCTGACTCAAAACCCTTCTGGTGACGTCATCGCTATTGCTGACCATTGTTATGGTTGCACAGCAGGACAGGGAAGCAGTTGTGGTGGCGTGCTAGAAGAAGAGACAGCAGACCAGACGATAGAAAACACCTCATCGATTTAAACGGAGTCACTTATGAATATTTTTGATAACATCAGTAAGAGCACAAGCAGTTTTTCAAGCAGTCGTTTAATGATCAAAACGGCAGTGGCCACTTCTATATTATTGGCCAGTGCCGCCAGTTATGCTGATTTTAATCATAGCACTTGGGACAGCTTACTCAATAAAAACGTCACTATGACCAATGGTGGTAAAGCCTCCGTCGTCAATTATAATGGCATGAAAGCGGATAAGAGCAAGCTTGATAGCTATATGGCGGCCACTAGCAAAGTCAGCCAGTCAGAATTCAACCGCTGGAGCAAAGATGAGCAATTGGCCTTTTTGATCAATGTCTATAACGCAGGTACGGTAGAGCTAGTGTTGACCAAGTATCCTAGCATTAAGTCGATTAAAGATATCGGTGGGATATTTGGCTCGCCATGGAAACAAGATTTTGTCACGCTACTAGGCAAAAAGCGCTCGCTCGATGACATCGAACACAATCTAATCCGTGGCTCCAAACGCTACAATGAACCACGTATTCACTTTGCAGTGAACTGTGCTAGCATTGGCTGTCCAGCCTTGTTAGACGATGCTTTTACAGGCAGCAAATTGGATAAACAATTAGAGCAAGTAACCAGTAAGTTCTTGGCCGATAGCAGTCGTAATCGTCTCAAAGGAGGCACACTTGAGGTATCGCCAATCTTTAAATGGTATAAAGAAGACTTTGAGTCGAATTGGCGCGGCACCAAAGATTTAGAAGGATTTTTAGCTCGCTATAGCTCGTCTTTAAGTCTTGATAAATCGCAAACGGCTGATCTAAAAGCAGGTAAAACGAAGATTGGCTATACCGATTACAATTGGAATTTGAATAAAAAGTAAGAATACGGCCAACTATGACAGCGACGGTTTCTATCATTATTCCAGTACTCAATGAGGCAGATAATTTGCCTCATCTGTTTGCAAATATAGACAGCCTAAATCCCACACCGCAGCAAGCTATCTTGGTCGATGGTGGCTCAAACGATGATTCTATCGGCATAATTCAAAGCTTTATCAAAGAGTCAACGCTCGATGATTACCATAAAGTGGATTGGCAAATGATTGAGTCCAGAGCAGGGCGTGCGCAGCAAATGAATGCAGGTGCAGCATTAGCAACTGGCGATATCTTGCTATTTTTACATGCAGATACGCAATTGCCAACTCAAGCTATTGCAAAAGTAACGACTGCTATAAAATCCTCAGAATGGGGTCGTTTTGATGTGCAGCTGAATAGCCGTCAGCCGATGCTTTGGTTAGTGAGTCGAATGATTAACTGGCGCTCACGATTGAGCAGAATCGCTACGGGTGACCAAGCTATTTTTATCAAGCGTAAGCTTTTCGAACAAATCGGTGGTTATCCTAAACAGTCGCTGATGGAAGATGTCGAGTTATGCAAGCAGCTAAAAGGTGTCGCCAAACCTGCTTGTTTGAAAAGTAAAGTCATCACCTCGGCCAGACGCTGGCAACAATATGGCACTTGGCGGACGATTGTCTTAATGTGGCATTTACGTTTTGATTATTGGCGTGGGGTGTCGGCTGATAATATTAAAGCGCGCTATTATAAATAGAAAGAATAAACGCTTACCATGAATCAAAAATCACAAACTTGCATCATTCTTTTTGCCAAATTTCCCGCACAGGGTATGGCAAAGACCCGTTTGCAACCAGCGCTTGGTATTGAAGGTGCCGCGCAAATAGCACGGCAACTGCTGCTGCATAGCATAGAAGAGGCCGTCGCTACTGGTTTTACGGTTGAGCTATGTGTTAGTCCTGCGCCAAGTGATCCTTGCTGGCAAGCGCTTGATTTGCCTGACTCACTGCAATGGTCAGTGCAAGTGGAGGGTGACTTGGGTTTTCGTATGCTGGGAGCCAGTCAGCGAGTATTGAAGAGTTTTGAAAAGGTTTTATTAATTGGTACGGATTGTCCTAGCCTCACGGCAGCGCGTATTCAACTAGCAGTACAGCAGCTAGATCATCATGATGCGGTCATGATTCCTGCATCAGATGGTGGTTATGTGTTGCTTGGATTTAAACAAGCGGATAGAAGTCTTTTTTCAAATATCAGCTGGAGTACGGCTAGCGTGGCTGCGGTGACTAGGCAGCGCATTGCAACATTAGATTGGACACTCGCACTATTATCACCTTTACATGACATTGATGAGCCTGAAGATTTGCAGTATTTGCCAAATGGCTGGCTGAATTCTCACGTCAATATCAAGGTCGATGACAGCTGATAAGCGTTTCAATAAATTGGCTAAAATAGTGCGGCTATATTTATCAAAGTCATCACTAAGACTTTCAACTGGATTGTACATTCAATAAGGATATTGTTATGCAGGACGTGGTTCAAGATTATTATGGTAAACAGCTACAAAGCACTGCTGATTTAAAGACCTCGGCGTGTTGCGATATTAGTAATATGCCTGAATGGCTCAAACCGCTGCTGGCTAATATCCATGATGACGTCTTGAGTCGTTATTATGGTTGCGGATTGGTTTGTCCAGCGTTACTTGAAGGCTGCCGCATTTTAGACTTAGGAAGTGGTTCGGGCCGCGATGTCTACGCACTAGCACAATTGGTTGGCGAGACGGGGCATGTGGTCGGTGTTGATATGACCGATGAGCAATTGGCAATCGCAAAACAGCATCAAGACTATCATGTCGACAAGTTTGGCTATGATAATGTGACTTTTATAAAAGGCTATCTTGAAAAGTTAGATGAGCTAGCGTTAGCAGATAATAGCTTTGATATTATCGTCTCAAATTGCGTCATCAATTTATCCACTGATAAAGCCGCAGTGATGGCGAGTGTGCAGCGTTTACTTAAGCCTGGTGGAGAGTTTTATTTTTCTGACGTCTATGCTGATCGCCGTATTCCGCAACATCTCATCGACGATCCTGTCCTTTATGGCGAGTGCTTGAGTGGTGCCTTGTACTGGAAGGACTTTACCCGTTTGGCAAGAGGCGCAGGATTTTTAGACCCGCGTCTGGTCGAGGATCGCCCACTTGAGATTACTGATCCCGCACTGGCGGCTAAAATCGGTGACATTCAGTTTTTCTCTGCTACTTATCGTTTGTTTAAGATTGCCGCGCTTGAAGACGCCTGCGAAGATCATGGACAAGCAGTGATATACAAAGGATCTATTGAACAGTCACCCCATCGTTTTGATCTGGATAAGCATCATGCTATTGAGGCGGGTCGAGTATTCCCTGTCTGTGGCAATACGTTTCGAATGCTACAAGAATCTCGCTTTGCACCGCATTTTGAATTTATCGGTGATGACAGTCGCCACTACGGTATTTTTACAGGTTGCGGCGAGCTAATGCCATTTAATCAGTCTGTAACGCTAGCATCTGAGCTGGGCGGCTGTTGTTAGTGTCAAAGCTGTGTATAGTCAGTGAAAAGTACTATCGATACATGACGTACTGCTGATATCAATTTTTCTTGCTTACTGTGCCTGCGCAGACAGAGGCTACAAAAAATTGATATCAGCAATACCGTAGCGTTTTTAGGATACTTTGACTATAGTTAGCGTACGTTGCAAATATACGAGCCAAAACCCTAAAAAAGGCCATTAATTCAAGTTAATGGCCTTTTTATATGTGCATGTTTGTATGTGTATGGGAATTTAACACTTTACTGTCTGTCATTATTTCAGACAAGCATCTATCCATACACTTTTAAATATTTAGTACAGCAATGCAGCAAGTCTGGTTTTGGTCTGCTCGTCCATCACGTTCACAGGCGTTATCAGTGCTTGTGCCAAGGCATCATGTGCGATTGAATCTGGCAGCTCAGCGGCAATCAAAGCGACCGCTTCCTTGATTACTTTCTGAGCGTTTTCGGCATTTTTCATCAAGTTTTTTATGGCGTAATCTGCACTGACTGCTTCTTCGGTAGGATGCCAACAATCAAAATCTGTCACCAAGGCCAACGTAGCATAAGCAATGCTGGCTTCACGTGCCAGTTTGGCTTCTGGCATATTGGTCATGCCGATAATACCTGCCTGCATTTGCCGATACCACTGGGACTCTGCACGAGTTGAGAACTGTGGTCCCTCGATACAGACATAAGTTGCCTGTGAGTGACATGCTCCATCAAAAATATCTGCTTTGTCGTAAGCTCGCTTTAGGATATCTGCTAGGGCAGGACATAGCGGGTCTGCCATCGATACATGAGCGACTGCGCCTTCACCAAAAAACGTACTGACTCGCTGCTTGGTCATGTCAATCATTTGATCGGGTACGACCATATCTAGCGGCTCAATATGCTCTTGCAAAGAACCGACTGCGGATACTGATACGATATAGCGCACGCCTAATGTTTTTAGTGCATAAATATTGGCGCGATAAGGAACTTCGGACGGGATGAGTTTATGACCTTGACCATGCCGTGTCAAAAAAGCAACCGTCACACCCTCTAATTCACCAAGGACAATATCATCAGAAGGGCTACCATAAGGCGTCTGTATGGTGATATTGCGTTTATTGGTGAGTGATTGCATTTGATAGAGACCACTGCCGCCAATGATAGCAATGTCGGCAGAGTATTTTTGCGTGTTTTCTACTGCAATTGAAGTCATATCAGGTTCCAAATGATAGCTAGTAAAAGTCGTAAAAGCTGGTGCTACTCGCTTTTCCTCAAAAAATAGACAATAACAAAGGTCTTGGTAAACGGATTTTTTAGAAAGGGTTTTACATTCTAAATATAGCCACTAACGTTTAGGGCGTGTTGAACATTCACAAATAGGCACTGCTGATTGCGAAAACTGTTCTAGACAAGGCGTAAAACGACGGTAATGCTCATGCCTTAACTAGGTTTACAACGCAGCATAGGACAGTTTTCGCATCAGCTCTAATATCAACAGAGGGAACAGGTCTATTTTTTGCCATTTCATGGTTAAAAGTAGACGCTTAGAATGACTAAACTTACTGTTTTTAACGTCGAACTGTCTAAAAAATAGTCTCTGTCAGTGCCATGGTCGAATGTTCAACACGCCCTAGTGATTCTCTTATACATACCTTGAGCAAGCGCCTTAACTGTCATCGCCTGACTTTGTACAAAGCCATTGCACTTAGGCAGGTCATCATCCATATCTTGGACTCGGCGATTATAAAATAGATGCATGCTAGGTTCAGGTAGCGCGGCGACATTAGGGAGATTTGTCGTAGGTATTAATATGAGGTTTCCACCCACTGCTGTTTCTATACTGGGTTTATTGCAGCGCGTACACAGCCCGCGGCTAATATTCGGCGGAAGTTTCCAACGGCGGAATTTGGTTCTAATCAGGTTTAACTTACTCACATCCGATTTGAGTAAAATCGTTACATCATTATACGCTTGGCCAGTGAATTCTTGGCAAATAGTACAGTGGCAGATAAAGCGGCCAATGGGCTTATTATTGATAGTATAGGTGTTGCTAGAACAGGAGCAAGAGCCTTCCTGTGGTATAAATTCGCTGCTCATTAGTCAATCCTTATCAACAAAGTTATCATTATTTATCATATTCAAAATATAGCACTACCTTAGCTTACTATAGTCGGTTCAAGATGATTTAGATACAAGAAAGGCGTGTGAAAGTACTACAGATAGTAGACTGAGCACGCCTGACCTCTTGTCCAATTTGTATAGGATTGACTGCACTATGAGTATTGTTGAGGGTAATCACAAATACCCTTATTTCTGTTTGGGTAATGATAAAGGTTTACACTCGGTCTAATTTTTGTTTAAATAGTTTAACTAATGAAACTTTGTTCCGCATGGCAGAACATGCTAAATGCCCGTCAATTAGAAAAATTACTATTTTTGACTCAAAGCGCTTTATTTATAAGGTTTTGAGAGAACGTAGGCTATGGTTTATTTATGACAGGAATTACTATACTATTACAGGTCTGTAACGCATTAACATTTAAATGTTGATGCCGTTAGATGTATTAAACTGATTATTTCAAGGATGAATGCAATGCTCAAATTTACAAAATCTCCGTTATTTTTATCAGCGATGTTAAGTGCCACTCTAGGCCTAACCGCATGCTCATCGCCAAGCTCAGAAAGCACTGATAGTACGGAAACAGACAGTGCTGCCACTGCTGCCGACAAGCTAGATACTAAATTTCTTACCATCGCCACAGGCGGGGCATCTGGTCCTTATAACATCATTGGGACGTCATTGTCCGAAATCTATGTCAAAACCTTTGGGGTCAACTCAAAGACACAAACCACGGGCGCATCAGTCGAAAACGTCAATCTATTGACCCAAGGTAAAGTCGATATGGTATTGGCGCTCAGTGATGTGGTCACGGACGCAGTCGAAGGTAAAAATAACTTTGATAAGCCGATCGCTAACATTCAACAGATTGCCGTCTTGTATCCTAATGTGGTGCAAATCGTCACCACCAAAAAATCCGGCATCAAAAGCATTGAAGACTTACGTGGCAAGCGCATCGCTGTAGGCGATCAAGGCTCTGGAACGGAAGTAAATGCGCGAACTTTATTAGAAGGGTTTGGCATCACGTATGATGATGTCACGGTCGATTATTTAGGCTTTTCTGAAGCGGCTGATGGTATGAAAGCAGGTAAAATTGAAGCGGCTTTCTTTAGTAGTGGTCTTCCAAACTCGTCTTTGATGGAGCTAGAGCAGGGCTTAGACTTGCAATTGATTACCATCAACCAAGACAAACTAAAAGAAATCATTGCGACCAAGCCTTACTTCAAAACCTTTGAGATTCCTGCTGGCACGTATGGCAACGAAACCGCCATTCCAACCGCAGCAATCATGAATGCTCTGTTGGTTAGCTCTGATCTATCTGAAGCTGATGGTTATAAGTTAACCAAAATATTATTTGAGAACTTGGAAGGTCTAAAAACAGCACACCAAGCGGCAAATGATATCAGCTTAGAGACTGCCCGTGAAGGCATGGTCGCCCCAATCCATCCTGGCGCTAAAAAGTACTATGACGAACAAGCAGCCAAATAATTCATTATGGCTATCGACTGGCGCAGCATTTATTGCCGCGCTGGTTTTTTTTACGCTATGGATGGGCTTTGTTCTCCAGCCTGTGGTCGAAGTGCGGATCAAAGGGTTAGAGGGGTCTGACGATAAGGTGTGTTACTTCGTCGAGCCTGATTTTCAGCTACGCTGGATACATTCTGTAGAAAAGCAATGGTGGGAGGAGCAATACCAACGTGAGAGCGATGGCCTGCTGCTGACCACCACGTATTTTGAAGCCTTTGGCGCAGGTACACCCTCAACCGAAGCGCTTGCTCCCATACAAAAACCTGGCTATCTGGGTTACCAAATCAATGAAAAGCTCCCTAACCTAAATTGGATCGTATCCAGACTGACCAAAGGCGAGATTGATTATGGCGACCACCGTGTTTTGATTCACCAGATGGTGCCAGACTATTCTGAAGTAGTGATCATGCCTAAGACGTATGGTTTAATTGATAGATTTAAAAAGGACTTGTGTCATGAACTCCCAAGTGACGGATCACGGTAGCGTAACTACCATGCCAGACGCTGATGTTGATAAAAATGCTGAGGCAGATGCGATCAACAAAGCGGTATTGGAAAAATATGACCGAGAGTCAATCACGCGTCATATCACCCAAGGACCAGTGAAGTATCTCATCGCTGGAATTTGTATACTCTATTCGCTATTTCACCTTTATATCACCTTTAATCCGATGCCAGCATTGCTACAACGCTCTGTACACGTGGGCGTTGGTTTTGCATTAATATTCTTGATTTTCCCTGCTAGCAAAAAAAGTAGCCGAAAAAGTGTGGCATGGTATGACTGGATTTGGTTTGTGCTGTCTTTATCTGGCATGGGCTATCTGATTTATGAGTATCAAGACATTGTGACCTCGCGTGGCGGTATGGCAAATCAGGTTGATGTGATATTTTCACTGATTACCGTGGTCTGTGTACTAGAAGGCAGTCGCCGAATCACTGGTTGGATTTTGCCGATATTAGCAGGGATATTTTTGTCGTATCCGTTTGTCAGTCATTTGGATTTTATGCCTGACAGGCTACTGACTCGCCCTTATGATATGGGTGATATTTTTGGTCAATTATTTCTAAAAACTGAAGGCCTATATTCTGTTGCGATTGGTGCATCGGTCACCTTTATCTTCTTATTCATTCTCTTTGGTGCGTTCTTAGCACGCTCGGGAATGGGACAGCTGTTTAATGATTTGGCACTGGCAATCGCTGGTCACAAAAAAGGGGGACCTGCAAAAGTAGCGGTCATCTCTAGTGGTTTTATGGGCAGTATTAATGGCTCTGCGTTATCGAACGTGGTCAGTACCGGTGCCTTTACCATTCCGTTGATGAAAAAGGTCGGCTATCACAAAGATTTTGCTGGTGCCGTTGAGGCAAGTGCTTCGGTTGGTGGACAGATTTTGCCACCGATTATGGGCGCGAGTGCGTTCATTATGGCGGAGACCACAGGCTTACCTTATAGCACGATTGCGTTGGCAGCATTACTACCAGCGATTTTGTATTACTTGGGCGTCATTGCGCAGGTGCATTTTCGCGCTGGACGTCGTGATTTAAAAGGCATCGCTAAAGAGAACTTACCAGCGGTAAAAGAGGTGCTAAAAGCGCGCGGTCATATGCTATTACCGATTGTCTTTTTGGTTTTCTTATTAATCAGAAATGTCCCTGTCGGTTATGCAGCGGCTTATACCATTGGTTTTACAGTCGTGGTTAGTATGCTGCGAAAAGAGACTAGAATGGGCTTTTCTGATATTTTAGGGGCATTAGAGGATGGTGCGCGCCAGTCGCTCGCCGTGATGGCTGCTTGTGCGGTCGTCGGTATTATCATCGGGGTCGTGAGTTTGACCAGCTTTGGTACGGTGATGACGTCATCTATTGTCACATTAGGCGCAGGGTCATTATTCTTTACGCTTATTTTAACGATGTTAGCCTCGATGGTCCTAGGAATGGGATTACCGTCTATTCCTGCCTATATCATTACCGCGACGATGGCAGCGCCTGCACTAGCTGGCTTTGATATTCCGATTTTATCAGCGCACATGTTTGTCTTCTATTTTGGTATATTTGCCAATATCACACCGCCTGTATGTCTGGCAGCCTTTGCTGGTGCGGGTATATCCGGTGGCGATCCGATGAAGACAGGATTCTTATCGCTGAAATTAGCTTTGGCTGGATTCATCGTACCGTTTATGTTTATCTATAACCCAACGATGTTAATGATAGATCCAACGGGTCTGGCAGTTACGGCTAAAGATTTCCCACTGCCGCCTATTATCGATATCATCACGGTGGTAGTGACTTCAGTGACGGGTGTCATTGCGTTAAGCTCGGCACTCGAAGGATACTTCAGAGGCGGTATGAATACACTGACTCGTGTCATCTTGGCTATTGGTGCTTTACTATTGATTTATCCTGAGATTACCACTGGTATCGCAGGTGGGATTATTGTCCTTGGTATTGCTATGTTGAATATAAAAACGAACGGAAAGCCAACACCAACTTTAACTGTTTAAAGCGTTGGCTTTGAAGGTTTTACAGGTTTATTAAAGTCACAAAAAAAGGGTGAATAACAAATCTGTTATTCACCCTTTTTCTATTCTTAGGAGATATCTTAGCAATTGTCTTAGCAACTAGTCTCACATCACTTTACTGCTAAATTAGCAGCCAAGTTTGCCTTCAGCTTCTAATGCTTTTTTGCTGCGAATTGGTGCAGGGCAATCTTCGCCATAGTATTGACGATCTGCAAAGTAGCTTGAGCGTACCATGGGGCCTGCCCAAATGCTAAAGAAGCCAATTTTTTTGCCGTAGTCCATATAGCGTTGGAACTCATCTGGATGAACATAACGATCAACTGGCGCATGATTTTTACTAGGCTGTAGATACTGACCAACGGTAATCATGTCTACGTCATGGGCTTTTAGATCATCAAGTAGTGCATAAATCTCTTCTTCAGTTTCACCAAGGCCGACCATAAAGCCACATTTGGTGGCGATATCTGGACGACGCTCTTTATACAGCTTGAGCAAGTCGAGTGAGTGCTGATAATCAGAACCCGGACGGAACGCTTTATATAGGCGTGGCACGGTTTCGATATTGTGGTTAAAGACATCTGGCGGCGTTTCAGTTAGCAAGTCTAATGCTACTTCCATACGACCACGGAAATCAGGAACCAATATCTCGATCAGGCAATTTGGGCTGAGCGCTCTGGCTTCATTAAGCACTTCAACAAAATGAGCAGCACCGCCATCTTTTAGATCATCGCGATCGACTGAGGTAATAACCGCATACTTCAGTTTTAGACCTAAGATCGTCTCAGCCGTATGACGAGGTTCGTCGGCATCGAGATTATTAGGGCGACCATGTCCGACATCACAGAACGGACAGCGACGGGTACAGATATCACCCATAATCATAAAGGTTGCCGTACCATCAGCGAAGCACTGTGGCAGATTAGGGCAAGCCGCTTCTTCACAGACGGTATAGAGCTTTTGCTCACGTAGCGTTGCTTTGATGCGAGCCACTTCAGCAGGTGATGACATTTTGACCCGAATCCAATCTGGCTTTTTCTTCGCCTCGATGGTTGGGATCACTTTAATTGGGATACGTGCAACTTTATCGTAGCCACGTAGTTTTTCTCCCTGAATTGCTTTTTTGGGTTTAGCTTTGGCAGCAGGAACGTGTGTTTGTACGGCTAATGAGCTCATAGTCTTATCCTAAACCCTGATAATCCTAAACCTTTGTAGGATAAGGGTTTTGTTTATTATTTTCTAAGAATAGGTCGTAAAATTCGTATAGGGATTATAGCAAATCTCAGTCTAAATTTCATCCAACCGTTTTATAATACTGTTATTGATTTTTCAGCATTGAAACAGGCCAAGTAACCGTATAAAAATACCTTATATTTTTTTAATAAATATTGACTATGGAGGCGGGAAAGCGCTTTGCTGGTTAACATTTTGCCCATTTTAAGCTATATTAGCGGGGATAATTATTCCATTTGGTACATAGGCGCAGGCTGTCATGCTGACTACCCACGTATTGTGCTAATCCCCAACTGACGAGGACGACTATTGTGTTAGAAGCTTATCGTAAACATGTCGAAGAACGTGCTGAGCTAGGAACGGTTCCGCTACCACTGAACGAAAAACAAGTAGCAGAGTTGGTTGAACTTTTAAAAACGCCACCTGCAGGCGAAGATGCGTTCTTGATGAACTTGCTAGAAAACCGTATTCCTGCTGGTGTTGACCAAGCTGCTTACGTTAAAGCGGCGTTTCTAGCGGCTATCCTTAAGGGTGAAACATCTTCACCGCTTATCAGCAAGCAAAAAGCCGTTGAAATTCTAGGCACCATGCAAGGTGGTTACAACGTTCAGCCATTGGTTGCTGCATTAGATGATAAAGAAGTTGCACAAGACGCAGCTGAAGCACTGAAAAAAACTTTGCTAGTATTTGACGCGTTCAATGACGTGACTGAAAAAGCAGAAGCGGGCAATACCATCGCAAAAGAAGTCGTTCAATCTTGGGCTGACGCTGAATGGTTCTTGAACCGTGCTGCCGTACCAGAAAAAACAACTTATACGACGTTTAAAGTCACTGGCGAAACCAACACCGATGACTTGTCACCTGCGCAAGACGCATGGAGTCGTCCAGACATCCCATTGCATTCATTGGCTATGCACAAAAACTCTCGTGACGGCATCAATGCTGATGACGAAGGCGTTGTTGGCCCGATGAAGCAAATCGAAGAGCTGAAAAAAATAGGCCATCAATTGGCTTATGTTGGTGATGTCGTCGGTACAGGTTCTAGCCGTAAGTCTGCGACCAACTCAGTACTTTGGTTAATGGGTGATGATATCCCTAACGTGCCAAACAAACGTGGCGGTGGTCTAGTACTTGGTAACAATATTGCTCCTATCTTCTTTAACACCATGGAAGATTCTGGCGCATTGCCAATCGAAAAAGTGAATGTTGATAACCTAAACATGGGTGATGTATTTGACATCTATCCGTACGAAGGCAAAATCACTAAGCATGACTCTGATGAAGTATTGTCTACGTTCAAGCTAAACTCACCAACTTTGCTTGATGAAGTTCGCGCTGGCGGCCGTATTCCATTGATCGTTGGTCGTGGTTTGACGAACCGTGCTCGTGAATACATGGGTCTTGGTCATTCAGATATCTTTGCTAAGCCAGAAGAGCCAGTTGATACTGGTAAAGGCTTTACTCTAGCGCAAAAAATGGTTGGTAAAGCTTGTGGTCTAGAGGGCGTACGTCCAGGCATGTACTGTGAGCCTAAAATGACTACCGTAGGAAGTCAGGATACCACTGGTCCAATGACCCGTGATGAGCTAAAAGATTTGGCTTGTCTAGGTTTCCAAGCAGATCTAGTGATGCAGTCATTCTGTCACACTGCTGCTTATCCAAAGCCAGTTGACGTTGAAACTCAGCATACACTACCTGACTTTATCATGAACCGTGGCGGCGTAAGCTTACGTCCGGGCGATGGTATCATCCACTCATGGTTGAACCGTATGTTACTTCCAGATACAGTTGGTACTGGTGGTGATTCACATACGCGTTTCCCAATGGGTATCTCGTTCCCAGCGGGCTCTGGTCTAGTTGCATTCGCAGCAGCAACTGGTGTTATGCCACTTGATATGCCTGAGTCTGTCCGTGTACGCTTCGTTGGCGAACGTCAACCTGGTATTACGCTACGTGACTTAGTGCATGCGATTCCTTATCAAGCGATCAAAGAAGGTCTATTGACTGTCGATAAGAAAGGCAAAATCAACGAATTCAACGGCCGTATTCTTGAAATCGAAGGTCTAGAAGACTTGACTGCTGAGCAGGCGTTTGAATTGTCTGATGCCTCAGCTGAGCGTAGTGCTGCTGGTTGTACCATCACCTTGTCTGAAGCGTCAGTGACTGAGTACCTAAACTCAAACATCACGCTACTTAAGTGGATGATCTCAGAAGGCTATGGCGATGCGCGTACTATCAGCCGCCGTGTTGAGCAGATGCAAGAATGGTTGGCTAACCCAAGCCTGATGCGTGCTGATGACGATGCTGAATACACGATCGATATGACTATCGATATGAGCACGATTAAAGAGCCGATTCTTTGCTGCCCGAATGATCCAGATGATGCTAAGACACTAGCTGACGTCGCTGGTGATACCATTGATGAAGTATTCATTGGTTCATGTATGACCAACATTGGTCATTTCCGCGCCGCTGGTAAACTGCTACAAGATGTACCAGCAGGTAGCTTGAAAACTCGTCTATGGATTGCGCCACCAACTAAGATGGATGCGCGTCAATTGATGGAAGAAGGCTATTACAACATCTACGCTCAAGCCGGCGCTCGTACTGAGATGCCAGGTTGTTCACTATGTATGGGTAACCAAGCACGTATCGCACCGAAGTCTACTGCGGTATCGACCTCAACTCGTAACTTCCCGAACCGTCTAGGTCAAGGCGCTAACGTATACCTTGCTTCTGCAGAGCTTGCAGCGGTAGCAGCGGTACTTGGTAAATTGCCGACTAACGACGAATATCAGCAGTATGCTGGCATGCTTGATAGCATGGGTGAGGAAGTGTATCAGTACATGAACTTCGACCGTATGACTGATTATACTGAAGAAGCAGATAAAATTAACGTTGCTCAGTTGACCTAATTTTGGTTAAATCTTAAGTTAAACGTTTTTAAGTTTTACAATTCTTATTTAAACAGAAACCCCGTATCGTGATGATGCGGGGTTTTTTGTTTAAATTTTCTTCACGACATTTAGTGTTGTTTACCGACAGATGTTGGATTGTAACCCTTCCTATATTAGTTGATAATTGTTGAAACTAATTTAAGGAGATTTTTTATGGCTGATTTCGATGTTTCAGATATAAATAGACTTGTTGTTTCTGAAAATATACTATCTAATGCAGATGAAATATTACTAGATAAGTTTTCTTTAAAGAAAGAAGTGCAAAATTATAGTGGTTCTAAATACATTAAATTAGTAAATGAGTATCATTATATTTTTGAGTCTTGGAAAATTAGTATTGAGCTCATTGATAAAGTAACACTATATATTTGGTCACTGTGTTCTTTTCTTGCACTAGTTTTAAACATTCAAGCAAGTTTTAGCTCCCTATTTTATATGATTACTTTATTTGTTGTTACTATGATAAATGTATTTATATACATTAGAATTATTAAAAGTAGTAGAAATTTTATTATTCAACAGTTTAGAAGTGTTTATGGAGAGTGTGAAAATATCTTTGAAGCCGAAAGCTTGTGGTTAAGAAGAAATTTAGGAAATAGCAAGAATTATAGGAAGTTAAGTGAAGATATTGAAACTCATCGGAAGCTCTTAATAGAAAATGAAAATCATATAGATTTTAAATTAGGTAAGGGAATTAGCACTATAGTCTAATCCAAATAAAAACGATACAATCTTATTAACAATTGCATTTAATGAAATAAACGATGACTTATTCAATAGACTATCGCAAACAGGTAC
>NZ_AHVZ01000018.1:0-14700 GCF_000247495.1 Psychrobacter sp. PAMC 21119
CNCCTACTCCCTCGTCGTCGTCCGTTCGGCGACGTCTGAGGTGTTGACCGTGACCGCCACCGTGACCGATCAAGCAGGCAATCGCTCAGCGCCTGTCAGCGTCACTGCCACCGTTGGTGATATTACAGCGCCTACGCCCCAATCGTCGTGATTGGTGATGGTGATGCTACCGTCAATGGTTTTGACTTGGATGCCAATGGTGAGGTGCAAGTAACTGTGAGTCTGCCTATTGATGCCGCCGTGGATGACACCCTCACCATCAATGGGGTTGACGTCACTGTGACCGCTGCGATGTTGACGGACGGTTATGATACGACCGTCCCTGCACCAGCAGAAGGTGAGGTGTTGACCGTGACCGCCACCGTGACCGATCAAGCAGGCAATCGCTCAGCGCCTGTCAGCGTCACTGCCACCGTTGGTGATATTACAGCGCCTACCGCCCCAATCGTCGTGATTGGTGATGGTGATGCTACCGTCAATGGTTTTGACTTGGATGCCAATGGTGAGGTGCAAGTAACTGTGAGTCTGCCTATTGATGCCGCCGTGGATGACACCCTCACCATCAATGGGGTTGACGTCACTGTGACCGCTGCGATGTTGACGGACGGTTATGATACGACCGTCCCTGCACCAGCAGAAGGTGAGGTGTTGACCGTGACCGCCACCGTGACCGATCAAGCAGGCAATCGCTCAGCGCCTGTCAGCGTCACTGCCACCGTTGGTGATATTACAGCGCCTACCGCTATTGATGACCAGAACGTTGTTGACTTACAAGTAGATCCAACTGTAAACAACGATACAACTGGGCTTAATGGATCTGTTGGTAGTCTACTAGGTGTGGGCGCTCTCGGTGGTTTGGTTGATGTTTCTCTGCTTGAAAGCAGTAGTGTTTTTCAAGTAGATGTGGCTGCCGGTAATACGCAGACGCTTACTGTAGATGGTAGTGGAAATGAGCTTCTGAGTCTTAGTGCTCTCCTTGGTGGTAACAATGATTTCAATCTTGAGATTTATCGTCAAGAAACGGGCAGTAATCAAGCTGAACTTGTTCAACTACAGGAAGGATTTTTGGATTATAGTCCAGGAACACTTGGATTACTTGGAAGTTGGAGTGCCGTTGAATTGGTACTTCAGCCCTTCACTGGTGGTGATACTGGTGCGACATACTTTGTTGTTGCTACCAATCCTGCGGCCAATGATGGACTCTTAAGTCTTGGTGCTTTAGCAAGCATAGATATTATAACGACAGAGAGCATATTGCTTGATTACAGTAATCCTATCATTACTGCCTCAATAGTCAGCGGTGATGTCACTACCAATGATGATGGTGTAGGACAGTCAATAGTTGTAACCAACGTCAATGGTGATCCTATTAGTGGTGCTACATCTATCATAGGCACCTATGGTACGCTTGTGATCGACTCTAACGGTGCGTACACTTATACACCGAACGAAGATGTAAATGTGATTGGTCAAACAGACGCGTTCGAATATACCATTGATGACGGTAACGGTAACACTGATATAGCTACACTCAATATAACTATCACTAGTGATTATACTCCTCCAGCTGCTGCACGTATGAGCGCTACCAGCTTCACACTTGCTGACGAGACTGATGACACTATTGAACTTCCTGATACATCCCTAACCACCTCAAGCGATGGACTCGATATACTTAGCTTTGAGGGCGCAGATCAAGTTATTAGCCTGTCTGATATGATGCAGCCCGATATCATTGATATCAGCGGTATTGGGGCTAATACTTTAAACGTAGCAGCTAAAGACGTTAATTCCGCTATTTATGTTAGAGGTGATAGCGATGATACAGTCAATCTAGAAGGTGATAGTTGGTCAAATGTTGAACAGGTTACCTCAGACGGTGAGATGTTCAATGTATGGCAAGCAGGTAAGGATATTTCTACACAGATTTATATTGATACTGATATCACCAATATTATCTAATATTAACTAATTGAACTTTGATCTTGAAAACGCTTCCTAAATGGAGGCGTTTTTTACAATATTTATCTAATTATTTTGAGGTATAGTTAATAAAGTTAAAAATATAGGCTTAATATAATTGCTGTATTTTTATATTTAGAATATGACAAAGTGAAAGATGCTACAGGACAATAAAGACATGGATGAAGATATAAACTCGAAACTCTTAGTGAGCTGTTTAGAAAAAAATTTACCAGCTATTTATGATAACTGGACGCAATCACATCTCACGAAACTGAATGACGAAAAAGAAACTGATTTAAACAACATTGCGTCCGATACTTTGGTAAATACCTTTGTATTGTCGGTATCAGATGGTCATAAAAGAGCCAAGACGATTACTTTTATCATTGATGATTTAGTTGAAAGTGATGCCTTGGATAGTATTAATCGCTTTGCTTATTTTGAAAAAATACTGCCCATTATTATTGAAAAAATCAGTACATTATCACAAAAGTTTGATGCCCCCATTATTTGGCTAAGATTTGAGTGGCTTAATCAAATGTTACCTACTACTTGGTCAAGTTTTCAGCAAAGCTTAAAAGGGTTTAAGAGAAACTATTACCGCTCGGGTATTGCATTTGAAGGAGTGAGAGAGCCTTGGTTGTTGCTTACCGAAATGGAGCTAAATGCTAACGCTTGTTTGTATATGGGCAATACAGTATCTCACGCAGGGGTAAATGTTAAAAATCTGAATGTATATGTAAAGGCGCGTCACGGTAGTAGCCAAATCCCAAGTTTCAGCGATGACCTAGCTGTCATTAGCTTTAACACAGCAGGTGTATTTATTAATGCAACCACAGGAGCGTGCCATAACCTCGATACTCAGCCACGTTTTAAAGGTCATCGCAAACTATGGCCTTTATCGGCAAACAGCACTCAACCTATCATTGAGCAGGCCACGAACTATCTTGTCAAACAAGTCACGCCTTCGGGTCAATATGTGTATGGGTATTTTCCTTGTTTTGATCGCACCATCGACACTTATAACAGCCTGCGCCATGCCAGTAGCACTTATGCACTTATAGAAGGTTATGAAGCTTGCTATGGTTTTGATGCTACTCATTATGACAATGCTATCGCAAGCAATGAAGCCGTATCAACAAAAGCAGAAAAGCTTAGCTTGGCTGATATGAAAAGCAATATTGATAACGCCATGCATTACCTGATCCATGAGCTTATCCGACATGATGATGACAAAGCCTATGTGATAGATACAGGTGACGAGGTTAAGCTGGGTGCTAACGCCGTTGCGATACTGGCACTGGTTAAATACTTACAAGTGTTTGAAGGCACGCCACTCTCTGATGAGTACCATAATTTGGCCGCTAAGTTGGCGACTGGAATCGAAGCCATGCAACAAGAGGATGGTAGCTTTGTTCATGTATTACATGGTCATGATCTATCACTGAAAGCCAAAAACCGTATCATCTATTATGATGGCGAAGCAGCATTTGCCTTAATGCGTTTATACGGCTTAACCAAAGACGCGCGTTGGCTAAACTGCGTGACGCGCGCTTTTGATTATTTTATTGACGCCAAACATCACCGAGCACACGACCATTGGTTGTCTTATTGCTCAAACGAGCTAATTATTTATAAACCTGAAAAAAAGTATTTTCAGTTTGCGGTCGATAATATTAGAGGCTATACCGACTTTATCAAAAACCGTATCACCACGTTTCCAACTTTGCTTGAGCTGTCGATGGCGTTTCATAAAATGCTGTTAACGTTAGATGTGTATCCAGAGTTTCATGACGTATTAGATGGCTTTGATGTTCAAGCGTTTTATCAAGCGCTACATGCACGTGCCAACCATTTAATGAATGGTTTTTTCTTTCCAGAGATGGCGATGTTTTTTAAAGCACCGCAAACCATTTTGCACGGTTTTTTTATTCGTCATCACTCATTTAGAGTACGAATTGATGATGTAGAGCATTATTTATCAGGGCTGGTGGCTTATCGAGATTTTCTAGAAAATGCAAATTATCCAAAAACTGCTACTAAACGAAGTCAGCAACATCAAAAAAACAACCAACTAACCAGTACCGATAATTTAGTTGAACCGCAAACAGATAGCACTAACAGGCAGGGTGTAGCGGACTCTGTATTAACAGCTGATAATCTTATAAGAGCCACTAAAGGTAAATGGTTCGTGCCGCCATCAGATAATTGGCTTGCTACGGGTCTTTGTATTTGGCCGCCCAGCTTCAAATCAGGTCAGCTGATAGTAGCTAGAAGCAAGAGTATGTCAGTAGGCTACTTGTCTAAAGCCGCTGTTGAGTCGTTGATAAAAAAAGGGGCTGCTGCGATTGTCACCGATGATGTATCGGCATATCAAGATTTAGGTGTCCCTGTATTACACGTCCGCAATATACGTCAAGCGACTATCGATATCGGACGTTATACTCGGCAAGTCTTTAATGGTCAGGTTATTGGTATTACTGGTAGCGCTGGCAAAACTACAGCTGTAAATATGTTGGCACATACGTTAGATGGTTTTGGTGGTGCTGGTTATACGCAATCTAGCGCGAATCTACCAGTAGGGATTGCATGGAATTTGGCGTGTATGCCGCAGGCTATGAATTACTGGGTATTAGAGATGGCAATTGGCTCTATGTCTGGCAATGCCAACTTGGTGCGTCCGGATATAGCATTGATCACCAATATTGCTGCTGCTCATCTTGAGTATCACCATAACGTTGAAACGATTGCCCTCAAAAAATCACGTATCTTTGAAGGTATGGCACCAGATTCTGTAGCGGTTATTTGCCGAGATATTAAGCAGTACGACATTATTGAGCAGCTGGCGCATACTTGGGGTATACACGTTATCAGCTATGGCGAACACAGTGAGGCTATGATAAAGCTGCTAAGCTATGCTCACAAAAATGCGAACGCACAGATAGTGATTGATGGACAGACTTACACGCTTACTTTACAAGCACATGGCAAGCATATGGTACTCAACGCCATGGCCATATTGGCAGTAGTAAATCATTATAACCTATCGATTGACGAAGCTATTGTCAGGCTAGAGAGGTTTGAAGCAGTTGCTGGGCGAGGGCAGGTTCTAAAAACGCTCTATAAAAATACGCCAATCACACTTTATGACGAAGCTTATAATGCCAACCCACTATCCATGCAAGCAGCGCTTGAAACCTTTGAGCAACTAGAAATACCTGCTCAGAATAAGCTAGTGATTTTGGGCGATATGTTAGAGCTTGGTAATGATAGCGGTAAATATCATTTACAGCTGATACCGTTGATCGAAAAAATGGCCTTTAGAACTTTAGTGTTAGTCGGCAAGCAGAGCGAAGCTGTGGCTGATGCGCTTAAACAGTCAAATATCGAAGTTTATCATTTTCAAGACACGCAATCTTTGACCACTCAGCTTGTGCAGTTTATCAAAAATCATGACCATGTTTTTATCAAAGCATCTAATGGTATCGGACTCAATAAGCTATTTCTAGAGTGTCAAAAACCTGTTGCCTATAATAGAAGTACTGAAGCAGTTGGAATAGAAGACTCTATCATGAAAGAGTTTGATACTAGCGCTGCTATATTGGTTGAGAGTTTTGAGCTTGAGGACAACAAGATAAGCAATCCTCTCCTGATCATGTCGGTCCAATCAAACACACCAAAAATGATGGCGTCATTGGCCAAGTTGATGACAGTGATGTTGATATGGGATAAAGTAAAGCAAGATAGTATTGACCCTTTGCTGACCTTAATTGAGATGCCTGTCGATTTACTAAGAGGTAGCAGCGAGTATTATAAGTTTTATAAAAAGGGAGAAAAAATACCATTATCAGTACTTATTGAGTCTGCGCTAATTGCAAGCTCTAACGAGGCAGCATTTGCTTTGGCCTGTTGGCATTCTGGTAATGAAGCGCACTTTGTTACACAAATGATTTATAAGTCTCATTCAATGGGTTTAACTAACAGTCACTGGAGTAGTTGTTCAGGTCTCAACAGAAATGCCTATACCACAGCCCAAGACATGAGTAAGCTTTCTAAGGTATTTATCAGTCAATATGCTGAAATAGCAGCTTATTGCTCCTTGAGTGCTTTTAAATTTAATGGAAAAAAGGTCTTTAATACCAATAAATTGATGCGCGTACACTCAAATATTTTAGGATTAAAAACAGGTAACTTGGTTGGTATTGGTGCTAATTTAATCAATTACTGGCGCAATGATAACACGCATTATATCAGTGTGATTCTAGGCGCTGAGAGCCGAAAGATATGTTATGACCTATCAAAAAAAATGATGGCATGTGATAGCACAAAAAACTGAAAAATAACATATTTAGCGGAAGGTACGGATATTAACGCAAGTAAAATACTGCCTCAAAAGCAAAAAGAGCTGTCGGAAGCCATAGCATTAACCTACACGGCTAGTGCCATGTGGAATCGACTATTTCAACTGGTTGATGGCAACAAGTATTTTGATATACCTGCTTCCATCAAAAACACTAAATACCTAAGTGGGCAGCCAGTTATTCAAGATAATACAGTTTATGGTAGCGCCTTTGTTAAAACACTGTTTGAAGCACTCGAAACCCAAAGCAAACAAGCTTCTCACGATCACAGCAGAAATAGATGTCATTCGACCCCTAAATGACTATTTGTATGAGCGAGAATATAGCAAAGCACTGCTTTATCTGAGTATAAGAAAAGAGCTGTGCTAGACTGGAAGCAATAGACGCAAGTTAAATTTTTGCGATAAAGGTAAATGGAAAATAAGGTAAAGAAACTATTTTATAATCTGGGACATGTTTCTTTTATTTTTAATGGACTATAAAGCCAGTTTTATTTTAATTAATAGATCAAAAATTATTATCTTGTTGCCTTATGGTGTGGGGTTTAGTAAGGTTTAGTTTTTAAAAAATAAACAATTAGTCAAACATAAACTTATCAGGCTAATCACTGAAAATTAATATGAAAAATTTGTTAAATAAAAAGCAGAGAATTTGTAGCCTATCAGTGTGCCATCATCTAACAGTCTTCACGGCTTGTTTGTTTGTGACACTGACAGCCCAAGCTGCGGTAGAGAATTTGCAAATCAACAGTTTGGTTGCACAAGCGATTCAGACACATCCTTTGGTGGGATCAGCTCGAGCCAGTCAAGAAGCAACCACAGAAGGTATCAATGCCGCTAAGTTAAATCTCTTGCCGACGCCAAGCGTGAGCTCAGGTTACGACAGAGACAATGACTTTGTCTCACAAGTGACCCTTCGCCAGCCTCTGTGGACGGGTGGCAAGCTCACTGCTGATGTCAATCAAGCCATATTCGATGATAAGGCAGCCGTAGAGTATATCTATGAGCAACAAAACCTAGTGGCAAAAACGACGATTGATGCTTGGCAGAGTTATATTCAAGCCGTCGCAAAACAAAGCGTCCATGTTGAAAACCTGAAAGAACTTAGTGACTTTGAAGCCATGATGCAGCGCCGTGTTGGGCAAGGTGTGTCCGCTAGGATTGAGTTGGATCTAGTGACAAATCGTATCTTACAAGAGCAGACGGCTTATCAATCTGCGGTCGAACAGCAACGTATCGCCGCTGCTAGGCTTGAGCAAATCATCGGTCAATCATTGTCTCAGGTGAGTGCAATGAGTATACCGAATATCAAAGTATTGGTAAATCAAGCCAAACAGCAATCGGTCGACTTTGAAAAAATGGCCTTTAATCAAGTGGGTTTTTATAATCCCACGGTCGTCAAAGAGCACTTTCAGATCGAATCTGCCAAGCAAGGCGTTGAAGCACAGCAAGCGGCTCGATATCCAACCGTTTATGCTCAATACGAACATGCTTACTATCACGAAAATAATGAAAATGATGGTAAGTTTTCATTAGGGTTAAGTTATGCCCCAGGCGCTGGTTTCTCCAATTTTGCGCTTGCACGCGCGTCACAGGCACAGGTCAACAGTCTGGTACAAAACCAAGAAGCGGCGCGCCGTAATGTCATAGAAAACATTCAAGTTCAGTATCAGCAGTTTGTGAGTGCCAAGGATAGAGAGACATCACTGGTCGCTGCTGTCGCAGGCGCACAGATTGTGGTCAGCTCTTACCGTAGGCAGTTCATTGCAGGGCGCAAGTCATGGCTCGAAGTGCTCAATGCTGTCCGTGAACACAACGACTATCAAGTACAGCTGGTACAAACTCGGGCGGAGATGCTGGGTGCGTTCTATAGGTTGCAAGTAGATTTTGGCATTATGGAGTGGCAACAGTTTTCTAATAATCGTAAGCCAGTTACTTTGTTTAGCCCGACAGATTCTGTAAAACAGTGGCTCAATAAGCAAGATAAAAGCAGCGTGAGTCGTGAGTTTGGTTATGGAAAAAACACAGTAGAAGAAGAGTATATCGAGATTAAACTACCCGCGACTGCAGAGCAGAGTCTAAATAATGGAGAGTATCTTATGTTAAATGATGATTACAGTATTACGCCAATAACGAACCAAGAGAATAGGCCCTAAACAAGACGGTCATATAAGAGAGCATACCGCTACTTCTCAAAAATACTGACTAGTATTGGTCTGATATAAGAATAATAGAGGTTTCTCTATTTGCTACTACAGTATCTTGGATACGCAACCATCTCCAACATTCAATAAGTGATTAATATGAGTGCACAATTACAAAAGACAACGTCTCAGTCTGTTGGTCACCATGAGTTGCAATACTCGGAGCAGATTGATCTGACCGAAACGTTGACCGATGCAATTAAGCATTTACTCGGGCAGCAAGGCTATCCGGTAGATAATATACGGCTCCACGATGTCGTCAGGCGGCATAGTGAGCAATCGGACAGACAAGGTCAAAGTATTCATGAGCTAGGCGGTGTCATTGCAGTATTAGAAGGCATCGGCATAACGGACACACCTGAAATATTAGAGCAGCCCGATGCCGCTTTTTTGCCTTTATTGGCTTATCGAACAGATTTGGGTTGGGGCGTAATTGATAGTCAAACCCCGCAAAAGAGCTGGAACTTTAGACAAGCGAATAGCCATGTACAGACACGTGCCGAAGAGCTGTCATTGGTGTTGCGTATCCGCCTAAAAGAAGACCATATCAAGCAGCGTAAAGCCTCATTCTCTGACCTTCTAAAGTCTGATTTGGGCAATTATAAAGGCATTTTGGTGGAAGCCGTTATTGCGACTTTTCTAATCAATATGCTGGCATTAGCCGTATCGTTATTTTCTATGCAAGTTTATGACCGCGTCATACCGACGCGTAGTGAATACACGCTCATTATTTTGGCGAGTGGTGTCTTTTTGGTGATTTTATTCGAAGCATTTATGAAGTTTTCCCGATCAAGAATCATGGATAAAGTGGTCGTCGGTCTCGATCAGTATTTGTCTCGGGAAGTGTTTCAACGTTTATTAAAAGTACGGATTGATCAGATGCCAGGATCGGTTGGTTCTATGGCAGCGCAACTACGTGGTTATGAGCAAGTGCGTAGCTTTTTTACTGCAAGTACACTCTTTGGCTTGGTCGATTTGCCCATGACCATTATTTTCATCAGTTTGGTGGCTTTTATTGGTTCGCCTTTAGTGGCTGCCGTACCCGTGATCGCGGCAGTAATCGCGATTACGATGGGATTAGTTGCTCGTAAACGCATTGATGCTATTGCAGCAGAAGGCGCGACAGCTTCTTATTATAAAACAGGTCTGCTAGTAGAAGCTGTAGAAGGCGTCGAGACCATAAAGGCAGGAGCAGGCAGTTGGAAATTTCTCTCGCGTTGGCTTGATGTAATGGACATTACCATTAAAAACGACTTGGATATGAAGCATGCCAATGACAATTTGACGTATTTTACGCAAATGCTACAGCAAACGAGCTATGTTGGTATTGTGATAGTCGGGGCATTTGTCGTGATGCAGGGCGACATGACGATGGGTGGACTGATTGCCTGCTCGATACTGGGTGGTAGGGTGCTGGCACCGGTCATGGCTATACCAAACTTGCTGGTGCAATATGCTCATGCCAAGGCCGCCAAACTGAATATTGAAAGTTTATTTGCACTGGAGCAGGACAATCAAGGCGTTGCTTATCCATTGTCGCCCACGCATATCAAAGGCGCTTATCAATGTGATGGTTTGATATTTAATTACAAAGACAATGATCGACCAGCCATCAACATCTCACAGCTGGTGATTAAGCCAGGAGAACGAATAGCGATACTTGGGCCTATCGGTTCAGGAAAATCCACCTTGCTTAAGGTGCTGGCAGGACTGTATGCACCCACGGAAGGACGGGTGTTATTAGACGGTCTTGATATACATCAAATAAGCCGTGAGACACTCAGTGAACGCTTGGGCTATCTGCAACAAGACCATCGATTGTTTCAGGGGACATTACGAGAAAACTTATTAATCGGTATGGCAGCGCCCAATGATGATGTCTTGCAAGATACTCTAAATAGAACAGGGCTCATAAACTTGGTTTCGAGCCATTCAAGCGGTCTTGACCTGCCGATTAGTGAAGGTGGTAAAGGACTGTCAGGTGGACAAAAACAACTGGTGGCGTTCACTCGTTTACTGTTGACCAAACCCGATGTGTTTTTGTTAGACGAGCCTACTGCGTCTATGGATAACCGGCAAGAACAGCGCTGTTTACAAGTACTGCGTCAGGAGCTGACAAAGGGGCAGACATTTATTGTTTCTACTCATAAGACAGCATTGCTAGACTTGGTTGATCGCTTGATCATTATGGACAATCAACGCATTATCATTGATGGTCCGAAACAGGCGGTACTCGATGAGCTTCGCAAAAACGATCAAGCAAAAAACAAGACCACTGTGCAGCAAAAAGATAAAATTATTAACAAAACCAGTCAACCGTCAAAAGAAGGTGCTGATGAGACCAAGCCCGTAACGTCTAGGGTCAAAAATATCAGCATAAAAGCTAGCAGTGCTAAAAACTCACCAGATGATCAAGGGAAGTAGGTATGTCAGAGTATAAATATACACCCACCAATCCCAAAGTTAATCGTTCAAGACTGAGTATTTGGATTGCTTTGATTGGTATTATTACTTTGATCGTCTGGGCATCATTTGCCAAAATCGATCAAGTAACTCGTGCTAAAGCTACGGTGATTGCAAGTGCTCGAACACAGGAAATTCAAGCATCAGAAGGGGGTATATTAACCCAATTAGCTGTCAGAGAAGGTGAGGAAGTGAAGGCGGGACAGTTGCTTGTCGTGTTAGAAGAAGAGCGAGCCAAAGCCGCGGTAGATAACTCTGCTTCCAAGACAGCGGCATTAAAAGCCAAGTTAGCCCGATTGAATGCCGAAATTTTTGAAAAACCCTTGATATTTCCTGAAGAAATACAGGGCTATCCTGAATATGTACAGAACCAAAGAGCGCTGTATAACCGCCGTCGTCAGGCCATCAATGAAGAGGTCTCTTCTCTTGAAAAAATGCTAGTTTTGGCGCGTCAAGAGCTAAGCATGAATGAGCCACTATTAAAATACGGGGATGTCAGTCAAGCTGATGTCATCAAGCTCAGTCGTCAAGTGGCGGACATTGAAGCGCAAATCAATAACAAGCGCAATAAGTACTTTGAAGAAGCACAAGCTGAGATGACAAAAGCTCAAGAGGATTTGGATACCGAGCTTGAGCAGCTAAGAGATCGCGTGCAAGTATTAGGTGAAAAGCGTTTGTTGTCACCTACAGAAGGTAAAATTAACAATATAAATGTGACGACTATTGGCGGTGTTGTTAAGCCGGGTGAGGTCATTATGCAGATTCTACCGACCAGTAGTGATCTCATTATAGATGCGAAAGTCAGCCCTGCAGATATTGCTTATATAAAGGAAGGACAAGACGCGACCGTCAAGCTTGATGCCTATGATTATTCAATATTTGGGTCGATGAATGGCACCGTCAATTACATTAGCCCAGACACTTTGATGGAGCAAACACCCAAAGGCGAAGAGCCTTACTATCGTGTGCTAATCGTTATCACTGGTGCTGAATTTAAGGGTCGGAAAGACAAGATAGTCATCAAGCCAGGCATGACGGCTTCTGTTGACATAAAAGCGATGGAGCGCACAGTATTGTCTTACCTCACCAAGCCTATTACCAAAACGCTGTCAGAAGGGTTGGGGGAACGTTAAGTTAAGAGATGCTTCATACTTAACAATTACTGATAAATGTTGCGCGTATCAAAACGAACCGAACTGGTATCGTCAGAGATTCAACACGTTGAGAGAGTACGACAGTAAAAACGCGCAACTATCTTGCCTAAATTGCTAATGTAATTATCCTTCATACCCGTTACCAGATCTTAAAATGGCTAAATTTTTATTAGGCACAAGCATGGATTGCGTTCATCAATAAAAAAGTCAGTAGTATCAATAAGGCTTACAATGCTTACAAAGGAATGTGGCTATGGGCGCTTCAGACAGCGGTCAAAAAAAATCATATATTTTTGCCTTGTTAACACTGCCATTGCTAATAATAAGTAACATAACGGGCAGTTTTGCCGCTAGCTATGTCATCAATCCTACCAATACAAATATAAGCTTCGGCATTGAGCGCTTCAAAAGATCGACCACTACTGGCGGCTTTTATGATGTCAAAGGCAACTTGCAATATGATCCAAGCTCACAGACAGGTGATATCTCATTAGTTATTCCTATTAGTTCTTTGAATACGGGCAATAAAGCATTTAATCATACTTTGACAGGTCCTAATTTTTTTGATGTCCAGCGCTTTCCGTTGGCGCGTTTTGACTCTACCAAATGGTACTTTAATCAGAATAAATCGCTCCCTAAGATTCTAAAAGTGGATGGTGATTTGACCTTGCATGGCGAAACCCATCCTATAAGCTTGACAGCGACTAAGTTTGACTGTTATTTGCATCCCGCATTCAAAAAAGATGTTTGCAATGGTAATTTTACGGCTACCGTTGACCGAACCAAATGGAATATCGATAAATATGCATGGTTTGGAGTCACTAAAAACCTCAACTTGGAGATTCAAATTGAGGCCATTAAACAGTAGCTATTACCGATGAATAGTTTTATTTTAGTAGAGTCTGTTTTTAGTAGGATTTATTAGTGAAGAGCAGACAGCTTTTGAAAAGTGATCAAGGATGATTGACTGGTATGATAAGCATATTATGAAGCCACTTTCTATGATGATATCAACACTCGCGCTCAGCGTACTGAGTGTGCTGAGCCTACTGAGCATAGCCTCTAACGTTGCCATTGCTGACGGCACAGGCATCGGCAATAGCAATCTGACACAATCCAGCTTACCTCCCAGCATAAGCCTGCCTAATGTTAGCCCAATCAATAACAATTTAGCCAATTACGGGGCTTATATCGCACGTACAGCCGACTGTATGGCCTGTCATCGTGAGGACTATAGCGGTGGTGTTCCTATCGAAACGCCTATCGGTAATATCTATTCGACCAATATCACGCCTTCTACGCAGTATGGCATCGGTGATTATACGGAAGCTGACTTTACCAAAGCGTTACGTAAAGGTCGCGCGCCAAATCATCAACTTTATCCGGCGATGCCGTATCCGTCCTATCATGGAATGACAGATGATGATATTAGCGCTTTATTTGCTTATTTCCAAACAGTTCCCGTCGTCGATAAGCCACCTGAAAAAACAACGCAACTGCCTTTTCCTCTAAATATTCGTAGCTTAATGCTCGCGTGGAATGTCATCAATGTGCCGTCTACTAAAAACCGTACTGGTCTGACACCAACGCAGCAGCGCGGTGAATATCTGGTGAATAATCTAGAGCACTGTGGCACTTGTCATACGCCGCGCAACCTCACCCAAGGTCTCGATCAAGACCGTTATCTATCTGGTGCGCCGCTTGGTAAATGGTTTGCGCCTAATATTACCCCTGATAACGACACCGGTATTGGGCGTTGGAGTGAGCGTGATATTGTGACTTATTTGCGTACTGGAAAACTTGATAAACGCGCATATGCAGGCGGCCCTATGGCAGAAGCAGTAGGACATAGTACCCGTTATCTCACCGATGAAGATTTGAGCGCGATGGCTAACTATCTAAAAGTCATTCCTGCGATCAAGACTGATGATTATCTGCTACCGGTTAATGTTGCACGTCTACCAAATCCCATCAGCTCCTCTATTACTTATGATTTACTAGAGCAAAAGGACTATCTAGCACAGGTTAAAACGAATACTTCTAAGACTAGTAGCAGCGATTCGTCTAAATCCTCAGCTGAATCCTCATCTAAAGCCCTGTATCTTGCTCATTGCGGGAGTTGCCATGGCGTTGATGGGTACGCCCAACCGGATGCCCGCTATGCTGCTATTGTCGGTCTTAGTAGTATTCGCCGTGCCAAACCTGACGCATTGATTGGCGTTATCGCTTTTGGGGCAAAAGGTGCGTTCAATACTGCGCCAAAAATGCCAGGTTTTGAGAAAGACTTAAGCCCTGCACAAATCGCTAGTATTACTAACTACGTGCGAGTCAATTTCGGTGGTCTGCCAAGTAGCGAAGTCAGTGCGGCGGATGTCAAACGCGTCATCAAAGAAAAAAGTTAAATCTCACCTCCATAAATTTAAAGAATTGAATCTGAAAATTTGCTTGTTTGATTAGGGTCTGTTGAACATTCAAATATTAGGACTGCTGATCGCTAAAATCGCCCCAGACTAGGCGTAAACCGACGATAATGTCCAGACCTTAGCTAGGTTTA